>JBMFUH010000258.1:0-8174 GCA_049966735.1 Isosphaeraceae bacterium | reverse complement strand
GGGAGGTCCCGCGGGATCTGGTGACGATCGTCAACAAGGCGATCGACCGCGACCCGGCGCACCGCTACGCCACCGCCGGCGAGCTGGCGGCCGACCTCCAGCGGTTCCTGGACGACGAGCCGATCCTGGCTCGGCGGCAGACCCAGTGGGAGCGCTACCTGCGCTGGGCGCGGAGGAATCCGGGCGTGGCCCTCCTGGGGGGAGTGCTGACGGGCGTCCTGGTCATGGCCACCATCGTCTCGCTTTTGGCCGCGGGGTACTTCGACCGACTCCGCCGCAGCGAGCGGGCGGCCCGGCGCCAGGCGGAGCAGGCCGCCGCCCTTGCCCAGCGCCGGGGTGATGCCGAACGCTGGCAGCGCTATCGGTCGGATATCGCCGCGGCCGGCGGGGCTTTGCAGCTCCAGAACAGTGGCACCGCCCGCATCGCCCTCGACGCCGCGCCGGAGGAGCATCGCAACTGGGAATGGCAGCACTTCCACAGCCAGCTTGATGGCGCCCGGCTCGTCCTGCCTGGACCGGGCGGTTCGGTTGTCGGCCTTGCCCTCAGCCCGTCGGGCCGGCAGGTCGCTGTTTCGGGCCAGATGGGCAAAGAGATTTATCTTTACGACGTGGCCACGGGTAGGGCCGCGGCGATTCTCCGCGGTCACTCCACGGACATCTTATCTTTGGCGTACCGCCCGGACGGCAAACAACTCGCGTCCGGCGGCGATGGTCGGCGCATCCGTCTTTGGGATCCGTCGAATGACCGCGAATCCGCCGTCCTCAACGAACTTGGATGGGTAAGCTACAGCCCGGACGGCCGCCGAGTTGCCTCCGCCGGGAACAGCACGTGCCGGTTGTGGGACTCCAGCACCGGCAAGGAAATCGCCGTCCTGGGGGAATTGCAGAGAGTCGAAAAAAACCGAGTCGCCTTTTTTAGCCACGATGGCAAGAAGGTGGCCGTCCCCTCCAAGGACTACGTGCGCCTGTGCGACGCCAGCACTGGCCGGCTGCTCGCGGCCCTCGGCCCTCATGAGGGGCTGTTGAGTATCCTGGCCTACAGCCCGGATGGCAAGCGGATCGCCTCCGCGATGCACACCCTCCCTACCATCCATCTGTGGGATGCCGCGACCGGGAAGGAAGTCGCCGCGCTGCGGAGCCGCGCGTCCAACTACACCGATCTGCAATTCAGCCCGGACGGGTCGCGGTTGGTTGCGGCGAGCAATTACCCGTATAACGTGGCTGAGCTGTGGGATGCGGCGACTGGCCGGCTGCTGAAAACCATGGCCGGGCACAAGAATTCCGTCAACCACGCCATCTTCAGCCCGGACGGCCAGAGGATCGCGACATCCTCCCTGGATGAAACGGCAAGGCTCTGGGATGGCATCTCAGGGGAGCTGATCGCCGTGCTCGGCGGGCACATGGGCCGGATGAAGCACGTCCTGTTCAGCCCGGACGGCACGCGCGTCGTCACGGCCTCGTACGATGCCACGCTGCGGCTCTGGGACGCCCGCACGGGCGATTTGATCGGCGTGCTCCGGGGCCACGGTGCTGTAATTGGCCCGCCTCCGGTTTTCACGCCTGACGGCTCGCTCCTGGTGTCCGGCTCCGACGATGGCACGGTGCGCATCTGGGACCTGCGCCTGGCCGAGCGCAACGGCATTCTCCGCGGGCACAAGAGCTTTGTCTACGACGTGGCCTTCAGCCCCGACGGCCAGCACGTCGCTTCCTCGGCCTGGGACGGCACGGCACGGCTCTGGGAGGCCACGTCAGGCCGTCAAACGGGCTTGCTCAAGCACGAGAAGCAGATCGTGGGCGCCGTGACATTCAGCCGCGACGGCCGCCGGCTGGCCACGGTGGAGCGCGAGCACGGCGTCACGCTCTGGGACGTGGCGACCCAGAGGGTCGTGCGCGCCTGGTCCACGGCCACCGGCACCTGGGAGGGAGACGTGCGGGCCGCATTCAGCCCCGACGGCACGCTGCTGGCCTGCGGCTGCGCCCTTGGTCCGGTGCGGCTCTGGGACGTCACCAGCGGCGCTGAGGTCGCCCAGCTCAAGGGGCACGAGAAGTGTTCGCTCGATGTGGCCTTTCACCCCGACGGCCGGCTGCTGGCTTCAGCCGGCTACGACCACACCGTCCGCCTCTGGGACGTCGCCACGCGCACTTGCGTTGCCGTCCTGCGCGGGCACGCTCACAACGTCTTGTGCGTCACCTTCGGGGCCGACGGCAAGCTGCTGGCCTCGGGCTCTTACGATCAGACCATCCGCTTCTGGGACGGCCGGAGCGGCGAGCCAGTTGGGGTGACTCCCGTGGGCACCGTGGTTTACGGGCTGGCGTTCAGCCCGGACAACACCCGCCTGGCCGCCGGCTGCGCCGACAACACCGTGCGCCTCTTCGACGTCGCGACAGGCCAGCAAGTCGCCGAGCTGCGTGGGCACACCGATTTCGTCCATGCCGTCGCCTGGAGCCCGGACGGCACCCGGCTCGTCTCCGGCTCCGGCGACTTCACCCTGCGCGTCTGGGACGCTCTACTGCCGGCCGCGCGTGCCCGGCCGCCAGATCGAGGGGCAGATCGCGCTGAAGGGGCCCATGATGGTTCGATTGGGAGGATCGTCGAAAAGAATTAATCTTGCCTTGATTCACGAAAGCCCTGTTTACAGCCGAAGTCAATTGCGATATCGAACCCCCCAATGACCGCGCGCGTCGCGCCGTCGTTTCCCATCCAACCGTTCATGTCTTGGTAAAAAGGGGCGTTGCCATGGCACGGATCACACTGCGCGAGGACCGGTTCACCACCGAAGCGAGCCCGGACGAGTATCGCGGCCTCGAGACGGGAGACATTCTCTACTTCCCCACGGCCCCGCCGCTGGTTTCTCCCGAGCAACGCGCCTTCCTCGTCACTCAAAAGCAGTCGGACCTTCCGGTTCACAAGAACGTCAGCTACCGGCCCCTGGCGGATCGGCTGCGGGGCATCCATCAGAAGGATCACGCCCAGTTGAACCTGGTCCACGAGATCATGCGGGGCTTCTCCACCCAGGCCATTGCATTCATGGGATCGTTTCTCCGACGTTATGCAACGGACTGGAAGATCGACTTTGCGAGTTTCCGGCCAGTTGAGGAGGAGGGGCGGAAAGTCTCCTTGCATTCTCGCAATGACCTGCTGCACTTCGACTCGTTTCCCACCCGGCCGTCGCACGGCGATCGTCTGCTGCGGATCTTCCTGAACATCCATCTCGACCGCCCGCGAGTCTGGGTGACCTCGGGCCCGTTCCAGAGCCTGGCTGGCCAGTTCGCCGGCAAGGTGGGCCTGACGAGGACGCCCGGCATGCTCGAAGCCTGGAAGCGAGCGGCCGTGACGGTGGCGGCGCGGCTGGGCCTGCCGGTGATCGATCGCCCTCCTTACGACGCCTTCATGCTCAAGATCCACCACACCATGAAGGAAGACGCCGCGTTCCAGCAAAACTGCGTCAAGGACCGCTGGGAATTCCCCGCCGGCTCGGCCTGGATCGTCTTCACCGACAGCGCCAGCCACGCCTGCTTGAGCGGCCAGTACATGCTCGAGCAGACGTTCATCGTCCGCCGCCAGAGCCTGACCTGCCCCGAGCTGGCCCCCATCTCGATCCTCGAGCAAATCGCCGGCCACCCCCTGGCCCGGCGAAGCGCGTGAACCGTCAAGGGGACTTCTCGCGAACCTTTACCATGTGTCATTCACACTTCCGCGACTTACGGAAAACCAGCCAGTAGCAATGATGACGACGGGCATGATGGGCCGTTTTCCACTTGGGATCCATGATCGGCCCTTTTCGGACCTTAATGATGCAGTCGCAAGGCGTGAACCCAACGGAGCGTGCCGCGATCACCATGTCGATGTGAGCCCACTGCATCTGATGATTATGGACGTAGTCAGCGATCTTGCAGAGCAAAATGCCCTCGGCCTTGAGCACCCGGTATGCCTCAATCGCGAATCGCGGATAGATGTGGGAGAAATTGTATCCGTTTTCAGCCCCTGATTTGAGCACCAAGCCGAAGCGAACATTAAAGTCCTTCTGTTGGTCTTGGCCCTGGTTGGGGACGTGAGGCGGATCATAGACGACCACGTCGAACGCCTCGCTCTTAAACGGCATGCGGGAGTTGTCGCCCACAACCGTGGGATCGTGTCGCTTGTCGACATCCAGACCAATAATGTCGCGGGGCGTGCCGCGCCAAAAGCGACCCGCGTTGATCGTGGCGTCGAGAATAAGTTCTGGGGTCCGCCGGGGGTATAATCGCAACATCCGCTCCAGCAATTCAGCATCCTCTTCGTACCAGACGGAAGGCAACCTTTGATATGTGCTCTTTGTCTCTTGTGGTGAAGCCGCCTCAAATCCGAGCGGTAATGGTCCCCCTGATCGCCCTTTTCTCCTTGAGTTCACACGAATCCCGCCTTTCGTTTTTGTATCGATGTGTTCGGCTTATGCTATGACCGTCGCCCAGCCGATTGTCACGTCCCGCCAGGCAAAAGACACCCGATATCTGACCGCGTGTCCACCATATTGCTCCCATTCATCGTCAAGCGGGCGGCCTCTTCATCTCTCAGGTAGTGGGGGTCGGTTCGGCCTCTGGGCGTCTTTGGCTCGAGCAGACGTTCATCGTCCGCAAGCATGGACACCGGTGCCGGACACGTGTATAGTGGATCGGGTCTCTCAGAACCGCGAAACGCCCAGAGAAGAGTACAGGGACGACTGACGGATGGCCACATCGGATATTGTGATCCGGGGGGCGCGCGAGCACAATTTGCGCGATGTCTCGCTCACGTTGCCCCGGGGCCGGCTGATCTGCCTGACGGGCGTCTCGGGGTCGGGCAAGAGCTCGCTCGCGTTTGACACCCTTTATGCCGAAGGGCAAAGGCGTTACGTCGAGAGCCTCTCCAGCTACGCCCGCCAGTTTTTAGGGCAGATGCCCAAGCCCGAGGTGGACAAGATCGACGGCCTGTCTCCCTCGATCTCGATCCAGCAGAAGACCGGCGGACGCAATCCCCGCTCGACCGTGGGGACGATCACCGAGATCAACGATTACCTCCGCGTGCTCTTCGCCCGGGTCGGTCAGGGGCATTGCCCCCAATGCGATCGGCCGGTCGCCGCCCAGACCCGCGAGCAGATCGTCGCCCAGGTGATGGGCCTGGCGGCGGGCACCGCCTTCCTGGTGCTGGCCCCGGTCGTTCGCGGGCAGAAGGGGGAGTACAAAGACCTCTTCGCCGACCTCGCCCGCGCGGGGTACGTGCGGGCCAGGGTTAACGGCCAGATTTACAACCTGACCGACAACCTCGCGCTCGACCGCCAGATCAAGCACAATATCGAGGTCGTGATCGACCGGCTCAAGGCAGCCCCCGAGATTCGCGGCCGGCTGGCGGAGGCGGTTGAACAGGCCCTCAAGCTGGGCGAGGGGAGCTTGATCGTCGCCGTCGAGGGCCAGCCCGACTGGCTGCTCTCGTCGCATTACGCGTGCACGTATTGCGGGCTCAGCTTTGATCCGCCCAGTCCCCAGCTCTTCAGCTTCAACAGCCCCCAGGGGATGTGCCTGGCCTGCGACGGCCTGGGCGTGCGCCACGATTTCGACCCGGAGCTGCTGGTCCCCGACCCGTCGCTCTCGGTCTGGGACGGGGCGATCGCGCCGCTGGGGCCGGTCAGGGAGATGGGCAGGTGGCGCAGGCATCTCTTTGAAGGCGTCGCCGCCAACATCGAGGCCGACCCCGACGGCCCGGCCGACGGGACCATGCTCAAGGGGCCCTGGAGCAAGCTCTCCGAGAAGGATCGCAGGATCTGGCTGCATGGCGCGGGGACGCGGATGATCGTCCACCACTGGAAAAACCGGGGCCGCGTCTGGTCGCACGCCGAGAAGTGGGAGGGCGTGGCCACCGACCTCCTCAACCGCTACCGCAAGTCGACCGGCGGTCCAACCAAGGCCCAACTTGAGCCCTACATGCGGAGCATGACCTGCCCGGAATGCCAGGGGTCGCGATTGAACCCGCGCGCCCGGGCCGTGCGCGTCGGGGGCAAGACGCTCGTCGAGCTGGGGGCGATGCCCATCGGCCGGGCCGCTCTGTTCTTCGATAGGCTGGCGCGTGCCGAGTTGCCAGTTGCTGGTGGAGGGATGCCAGATTCCAAATGCCAAACGCCAGATGGCGAATGGCAGATGACAACGGACAACCGGCAACTGGCAACTGCCGATTACACCCCGCTTGATCCCGTCGCGCACATGATTGCCGACGAGCTGCTCAAGGAGATTCGCGGCCGGCTCAAGTTCCTCACCGACGTCGGGTTGGACTATCTGGCCCTCGATCGCGCCGCGCCCACGCTTTCCGGCGGCGAAGCCCAGCGCATCCGGCTGGCCAGCCAGGTGGGCGCGGGGCTGGTCGGCGTCCTTTATATTCTGGACGAGCCCTCCATCGGCTTGCATCCTCGGGATAACGATCGCCTGATTGCAACTTTGCAAAGACTGCGTGACGTGGGCAACACGGTGATCGTCGTCGAGCACGATGAAGACACCATGCGCGCGGCCGACTGGATCGTCGATTTCGGCCCTGGGCCGGGCGTGAAGGGGGGCGAGATCGTCGCCCAGGGGACGCTCAAGGACCTGAAGAAGGCCAAGCGGAGCCTCACCGGAGCGTACCTGGCCGGCAAGCAGGAGATCGCGATCCCGCGGGAACGCAAACCGCCCGACGGCCGGCTGCTCACCGTGCGCGGGGCCCGGCACAACAATCTCAAGAATATCGATGTTTCCTTTCCGCTGGGGCTGTTCATCGGCGTGACCGGCGTCTCGGGGTCGGGCAAGAGCTCGCTCGTCGCGGACATCCTCCGCGAGGCGCTGGCGCGCGACCTCAACCGAGCCGACGGCTCCCCCGGCGCGCACGATGGCATCGACGGCGTGGATCAGCTCGACAAGGTGATCGACATCGACCAGTCGCCCATCGGCCGCACGCCCCGGTCCAATCCGGCCACCTACATCAAGCTGCTGGACCTGATTCGCGACCTCTACACGAAGCTGCCCGAGTCGCGAGCCCGGGGCTATCAGCCGGGCCGGTTCAGCTTCAACGTCGCCGGCGGCCGGTGCGAGGCGTGCGAGGGGAACGGCTCGAACAAGCTGGAGATGGACTTCCTGGCCGACGTCTGGGTCACCTGCCCGGTCTGCGAGGGGAAGCGGTTCAACCGCGAGACGCTGCACGTCCGGTACAAGGGGAAGAGCATCGCCGACGTGCTGGACATGGACGTGCAGGAGGCCCTCGAACATTTCGCGAACGTCCCCAAGATCGCCGCGATGCTCCAGACGTTGCACGACGTCGGGCTCGATTACATCAAGCTCGGCCAGCCCTCGCCCACGCTTTCCGGCGGCGAAGCCCAGCGCATCAAGCTGGCGCGCGAGCTGGTCAAGAAGGGCACGGGCAAGACGCTGTACATCCTCGACGAGCCCACCACCGGCCTGCATTTCGACGACGTGAAGAAGCTGCTGGAGGTGCTGCACGGGTTCAAGAACCAGGGGAACACCGTCGTCGTCGTCGAGCACAATCTCGACGTGGTCAAGACGGCCGACTGGGTCCTCGACCTCGGGCCCGAAGGAGGCGAGGACGGCGGCCGGATCGTCGCCCAGGGAACGCCCGAGCAGATCGCCGAGATCGAGGGCAGCCACACCGGCGCGGCCTTGCGCAGGGCGCTTCAGCCCGATCACGAGTGCCGGGTGGGCACGGCTCTGCATGCGGAATGCGAAATGCGAAATGCGAAATGCGAAATGAATTCAATTCCGAATTCCGAGGCCATCTCCGTCCGGGGCGCCCGGCAGCACAACCTCAAGGGCATCGACGTCGACATTCCCCGCGAGCGGATCACGGTCTGTAGCGGGCCGTCCGGCTCGGGGAAAAGCTCGCTGGCCATCGACACGCTTTATGCCGAGGGGCAGAGGAGGTATGTCGAAAGCCTTTCGAGCTACGCCCGCCAGTTCTTAGCGCCGCTCCAGAAGCCCAAGGTCGAGCGGATTAGCGGGCTCTCGCCGGCCATCAGCATCGAGCAGAAGACGACCAGCAAGAGCCCGCGGTCGACGGTCGGCACCGTGACCGAGATTTACGACTACCTGCGGATTCTGATGGCCCGGCTGGGTCAGCCGCATTGCCCGTCCTGCGGCACGCCGATCGGCACCCAGACCGCCGACGAGATCGTGGAGAAGAT
>JBMFUH010000257.1:0-8197 GCA_049966735.1 Isosphaeraceae bacterium | reverse complement strand
GCCGGGCCCACCCCCTCCACCTGGTTGAGCTGACCGCGATCCACGAAGGCTCCCTTTTCCTTGCGGTAGTCGACGATCCTCCGCGCGGTGAGCTGGTTGAGCCCCGACACGTGCCGCAGCAAGGGGACGCTGGCCGTATTGAGATCAACACCCACGAAATTGACGCAACTGGAGATCACCGACTCCAGCGTTTCCTTGAGCTGCTTGGGATTGACGTCGTGCTGGTAGAGACCGACGCCGATGTTCTGCGGCTCGATCTTCACCAGCTCGGCGAGCGGGTCCTGGAGCCTGCGGCCGATCGAGATCGACGAGCGCAGGGTAGCATCGAAATCGGGGAGTTCCTCGCGGCCGACCTGGCTCGTCGAGTAAACGCTCGCCCCCGCCTCGTTGACGATCACATAGGCGAGCTGCGCGAGGAGACGGTCGGCTGGATGCGGGGCAGGCGGCGGAGGCGGAGTCGAAGGGGGCTTGGGACGCTGTCCCCGCGATCGGCCATGCTCGTGCCGCCCGCCACGCTTCGGCTCCGGAGCAGGTTTGGCCTGGGGCTCCGCCGCAACCGGTTCAGAAGACTCCGCCGCCGCCGCGGCAGCTTCGGCGGTTGGCTCCGAGGGCCCGGCCGCTTTTGTGCTTTCGCCCTCTGTCAAGGTTGTGGAAACCTCGGCGACGGCAGGTACCTCGTGTGGGGGAACATCGGCAGCTCGCGGGGGAACATCGGCAGCGGCCGGAGCAGTCTCTGGCTCGCTGCTCGGAGCGGACGCCTCGCCCCCCTCTTGCGCCGGCGCGGGTTCGGCAAGGGGCGCGGGGGCGGTCTCACCGGATGCCGCCTTGGCTGCCGCAATGGCTGGCGGCTCCTCGAGCTGGGTATGAACCGGTACGGGGGAGGGGGTTGCCGAGCCGCCTTCGCCGTCAGCACCTACCGCGGGCAAATCGGGTCTAGGCGCGTGCGCGGGCTCGGGCTCGGCAGCGTGAGCCGCGTCTGGCTCCGCTCCGGAGGAGGCAGGCTCGGATCGCGGAGCGGCCTCGGCCTCGGGTGAGGCTGGTTCCGGCGCACCTCCCGAGATGGGTGGGAGCGATTCCTCACTCATCGCCTCCGCGCGGTCGATTCCATCTCCAGCGGGGTGTGTGTTTGGCGTCGTTTCAGCACCCGGAAAAGCAGGCTGATCGGGCTCGGCCGCGACCGACTCGGACCCGACTACAGGCTGGTTCTCGGGCTGCATCACAGGCTGCTCCACGGAAGACTCGGCAGCCGCGGACTCGGTGCTCGGGGGGGTGCCGGACAGCGGGGCTGGCGGGACGGATTCCGCCACGACCACCTCTTCGGGCTGGGTTGTGGGCGCAGCCTGGTCCGCTTGCGGCGCCTGCGCTGAAGCCTCGGTGGTGTCCGTCGTGGGTGCTCCCTGGCTGAACTGAATCCCCTCCGCGATGATCTCGGCGATCAGCTCCTCGGTTTCCCGGCAGGCGGTACCATTGCCGATGGCAACCACACCGACCTGGTGCTTGCCTACTAGATCCTTGAGCGTCAGCTTGGCCTCGGAGCGGCGATTCTGGGGAGCGTGGGGATAGACGACGGTTTGATCGAGGAGATTGCCCTGCGGGTCGAGCACCGCGACCTTGCAACCCGATCGGAGGCCAGGATCGATGGCCAGCACCACCTGCTTGGGAATCGGCGGCTGGAGCAGCAAACTACGGAGGTTGCGTGCAAAGACGTCGACGGCATGCCGCTCGGCGGCTTCGGTGAGGTCTCGCCTCACCTCGCGCTCCATGCTGGGGAGGATGAGTCGATCGAGCGCGTCGATGGCGGCGGCCCGGAAAAACTCCGCCTGGGGATGCCCCTCGAGGGGGAGCTGATGGAAGAAAGCGCCCTCGAGCTCGGGCCGCGCGATCTCCAAGCGGATCTTCAGCGGTCCTTCCTTGTCTCCTCGGTTGATCGCCAGCACACGGTGGGGCGGCACCTGGGAGAGAGGTTCGGAATAGTCAAAGTAATCGCGATACTCGAGTCCCTGCCCTTCGGGAATCTCGCCCTTGCTGGTCACGATCTTCCCGGTCTTCCATACCACCTTGCGTACCGCGTCGCGTACGGCGGCCATCTCGCTGACGGCTTCCGCGAGGATATGCCCAACCCCTTCGAGCACCTTCTCGGCCGTCTCCAGCCCTTTCTCGGCGTTGAGAAATTCCTGGGCCGCGGCATTCAGGTCGGTAAGCGCCTCGTCGCGGTTCCAGACCCGCAGAGCCAGCGGCTCAAGGCCCTTCTCACGCGCATCGGAGGCCTTGGTCCGCTTCTTGGGCTTGAACGGGAGGTAAAGGTCCTCGAGCCGCTTGGAATTCTCGGCGGCCCGGATCGCGGCGGCAAGCTCCGGACCGAGCTTCCCCTGCGCCTCAATGGCCTTGAGGATCGTCTCCTTCCGCTCCGCCAGCTCGCGCAGACGATGCACACGAAGCTGGATCTCGCGGATCACAACCTCGTTCAGGTTGCCGGTCCGTTCCTTGCGGTAGCGGGTGATGAACGGAACGGTGTTGCCCTCGTCCAGTAACTGGACGACACTCTCTACCTGAACGCGCCGAATCTGCAGGTCCTGCGCGACTCGGCCCAGGTCAACCGGAATCGGGTTGTCCATCGAGACTTAACTCTGCACCAGGAGTGACGACGGCGACGAGAGACAGATCAGGAGGCGATCGGCAAATCCCGCCGGCAAGGGCGGCTCGCTCGCGAATCGGTCAGTGCGCACGCTAATGCCTTGGTCATATAACGAGTTCGGACAATCTAATGGATGTGTTCCCTCGTGTCAAGCACCCGGCTTCCGTTCGCCGGTTTCGCTCAGCATCCCAGTGAGTCGCGTCTGGGAACCCGCGATGACTGGCCTTGGGAAAGATGGAGAAGATTTGAGGCGTGCCGGATGGGGCGATTCACGGCCCGAGCCCCTGGTTCGAGCCGCTGTCGCTCACTTTCCGCACGAATTCCCTCAGCCATCAACACAAGACCAGACCATCGCGACTGGGGAGCATGTACGACGATCCGAGCGCTGTCACGTACGCTCTCAACCACCCTTCCACCAGTTAAAGTAGAATGGGTAAGGATAAGGTCCAGGACCAGGAGCGATTGGATCAAGGTCGTAGATCGGCACGTACGAGCCCATCTGGTAGTACATGCCGACTGGTCGGAATGGATGGATCCACCCCTGAAAGACCCGGAGCGCTCGCGGCCAGGGCAGAGACGACCTGTCGACCGTGCCGTTGCCGGAACTCCCCCAGAAAAACGGATAGACGCTCTTCGTGTGTTTGGCTTTCCAGCCCAGTCCGTAGAGCCCCTGATCCTTGATCCCGTCGGGATGTGTCTGCAATCCCCGATCCGCCCAGCGGGTGTTGTAGAACTTGTCGCGATAGGGGTCGATGGGCAGGCTCGCCTCGGATCCTCGAAACCTCATGAGCAGGCCGCTCCGCTCGTTGATGTCCTGGATACGCGGCGGGGGGTATTGCGCCTGTGCGGCCGAGCTGAGCATCACCACCAACAATCCCGCGAGAGTCCAGGAAGCGGGAGAGCCCCGCGTGATGCTCCGTTCAGGGGATCGACGTCTTGGGAAATCGCGGAGGCTCCGCGGCTCTGAATCTCGCATCGAATGGCTCTCCTCTCTCCTGGGTACTGGCCATCCTGGCCCCTTCGCGGACGGAATAAGGTCAGGGCCCGGCGCGGGGGCGCCGGGCCTTCTGACCTGAACGACTCTCCCAGATACTATGATCGTCAGGGATCGTTGGGATTCATTGGCGGGAAGGCAAAAAAGTCGCGAGGAGATCGCGTCGTGACAATATAGGGAACATATCCGGGAGTCAGCGGCACCGGCCCACCCGCTCCCACGAACCAGTCCATCCTGTCGCGGTGGAGGCGCCCCATCGTCGAGCCGAGCAGATTGCTCAGAAGTCCCTGGTGGCAATGCGAACAGCCCTTGCCGCCGCAGAACTCGCAACCCGCTCCCTCGTGGTCCAGACCGCAACCGCCGCACATCCCACAAAGCTTGCCATGGCCCAGGCCGCCCAGCATCCCGCTGCCGCCGCAGGTCGCACAAGGATCACCAACGCCCACGCCGCCGCAGACACGGCAACCGGCTCCCCCGCAGAACCGGCAACGCATCTTGTTCATCAGGTTGCCCACATGCGAATGACGTCCCGCAATCGTGCACCCAGGATGGCCACACGCCGACTGGGCAGCCGGTGTGACAACCTTTTGAGCGGAGGGCTGGGCCTGCGCCGTGGTGGTGACGGTCGAGGCATGGCAAGGGGCGAAATGCTTCTTGTGACCCATGCCCGCAAGCAAATCGTGACCGAAGCCCGCCCCGTTGCCGTCCAGGCAGCTTCCCCCATCGCACAGCCCCTTGTTGCCGTGATGGAAGAGCCCCAGCCCGGAGCAGAAGCCACAGCCATTGCCGGCTCCCTGCCCTCCACAGCCATGCCCCAGGCAGCAGCCATCACCCTGGCCGCAGTCGTTGCCGTTGCAGTGGAAGAGGCTGCCGCCGTGGTTGCAGCCGTCCCCACCGCAGCCGAAGAGGCTGCTCGCGCAACCGAAGAGCGATCCCACGGCCTTGGCGCAGCCGCCGTAGTAATCCTTCGCATAGTGTCCGTAGGGAACAGGCGGCGCATAATAGGGTCCGCCGGTCGAGTAGTCGTAGGCTGGAACCTCGCGGGGAATGGTGTAGCGGAGCCGCCAGCCATCAGCCCGGACGGAAGCGGCGGCCATTCCCAGGAGGGAGGCCAGTGCAATCGTCAGCGGCACACCTCGCCATTTTCCGAAACGCATAATCAATCCCTTACCTATTCTTCCATGGAGTCCTCCTGGAGTATCCGGAATCAAGCGAGCTTGCGCCCGATATGCCCGCGCTTTCCTGCGCGCGAATGACACCATCCGCCCTGGCCAGAGACCATCTGGTCCTCAGTTCATTCAGTCCTCAAGTCAGTGCATGTGGACTGGGTACTCGTGGACTCGAGGACATGATGGCCGCCTCGGTCATGTCCATCGGCCTGGAACTGCCGGCGTCTCGATTGAATTCCCGATTGGGCGCGCGCGAATAATCCGATCCCTCGCCACAAGCCGAGAGATCGGATCATTCCCGACGAGGATTCGGTGCCGGGGACTCTGTTTTAGCGCCCTTTCCCGTAGACCATGCTGGCTGGCAACTCGGTGACCGGCCCATTGAGCGAACTGTACGAGATCGATGCGTGCTCCTCGCGAGCCCGCTCCTCGCGGGCATCTCCTAAATGCCTGAATTCGCTGAACCCGAACAGGTGCCCGAAGATGTGCGGACGCCGGTTCGATGCGCCCGAGAGGGGGGTCTGTGCCGGAATCATGCTCGACGGCATCACGGCAGGATCATACGCGCCAGGTACTGGCCCTGCCTGTGCCACCCGGGGAGAACTCCAGCGCGGCTGAGCGTTCCTGGAGACGCCGACTGGGGTCGGGTCCGCCCCTGCCATGATCGGGGCGCCCTCACCCACGACCGCATAGCCAGGAGCGAATGATCCAGCGACAACCGGTCCTCCCACGACGGCATGACCCGCGGGATACGACTCGACCACGGTCGCGGGCCCGCTCACGACGGTTCCCGCCTGGCACGTAGGACAACTTGCCGCTGCTCCCTGAACGGGAACGACTTGCCCTGCCATGGCAGCGGCTGGAATGGTTGATGGCGGCGGCGGAACGTCCACGCCATCGCGCTGCTTGGCCCTCGCCCGCTGACATTCGGGGCAATGCCGCCAGCCGAAGAGGCCCTTGTGATGATGACCAGTCGCCTGGACCGTCTGGCTCGACGGCGGCTCAGATACGATCGACGGAGGGTTGTCATCCGCGGCCGCAACGGAAAAGGCCGCGAGTGCCAGACCGCACAGGCTCAGGCCAAACCGTGCAAGGGAACGCATTCTAGGGAACTCCTTTCCCAAGGTTCGCGCCTGCGCCACGCCGGCAACCACGGGCGAAACGCTCGAACCAGTGGACAAATGCAGTCTCGATCGGGCCGGTGGGGCGCGTGGAACGGAATGAGTTCCGTTCTCCTCCCGGCGCGCCGGGATCCCGCCGGAACCCGCCCCTCTGACCAACCATGCAGTCGCCGGATTCCGGCACTTCCCGATACATTCCCTAAGATCGGCACGACCCGGCCGGACCTTGCATGAAAAGCCGTCAAAGGCGCGGCGCCTCGGGAATCGGGCGAGTCTCCCTGGACCGACTGACTGAATCGTCGGGAGCGTGACGCATCTCAATTCGATCGATCGGCCTTGCTTGAATTCTGACTGGGCTGTCGCACCGCCTGTTCCAGTTTCCATGCGGCCGTGGGCCACGCCTCGATCGCTGACATCGCCTTGCTCAGGATGGCCTTCGAGTTTGTGCCCTCGGTGCCGCTTTCCTCGAACGTGGCCGTTACCCAGCCATACATATCAGGTGATCGGTCCTTCAGGACCTTGCACAAGCATGCCACGATGCGCCGCCTGGCCGCGTCCGACGTTGCCAGAAGAGACAGGTCATTGCTCATGAGAACCGCGACAGCTTCGGCACGAAGATTCTCATCCTCGTCTTCCAGCGCCTGGCAGACATGCGGTACCAGATCTCCCAGCAACTCCCGGGGCAGAAACCCGCCGAGATAAGTGCAGCGGATCAGCGGGTCGTGAAGCCGGATTTTGAGGGCGACCGACGCGACGACACTCTTCCAGAGCTTATTCTCCTCCTCACCGTTCTCACCTGTGGACGATTCGCGGAGTGAGTCGGTTAGAACGTCGACCAGCGGCAGGCAAACCACGTTGGGAAACTCTCCCAGCAACGAGAGCAGCACGTACCGGTGAAACAGGGGTTCGCGCTTACGGAGCCTGGCTGTGATGACCGGAACACAGGCACACAGAGACTCGGGGACCTCGGAGAGGATGTTATCGAACCTGGCGATCGTCTCGCAAAGGAGTGCGGCGACGATTCCGGCCGTCCTCGGATCACTCTGCCTGATCAGCTCGATCAGCGGCACGACCGCCGCTTCAAGAAAAGGATCGCCCGAGCGAACGGGCCAGTAGAAAACGTGAGCGATTGCCTTTTGGGCCGCATCGTGAGTTTCGGGGTTTGCAAGTTCCATGCAGAGTGCTTCGGTGGCAAGGTGATGATGCAGGCCAATCCGTCCGAGGCCTTCAATGGCCTCGCCGCGAACCCCGGGGTCGGGATCGCGCAAAGCGTTCCGGAAAGCACCGAGAAAGGGCATCGCGTCGATCGACATCCGCATCACGTAGATCGCTGTCCTCCTGACCGTGGCATTCTGGTCCCGCAGCGCCAGCAACTTGGCCTTCTCCACCAGCTTAGATCGGCGATCCATCTCGACCAGCCAGGTCAATGCCGCCTGCCGTACTGCAACTTCGGGATCGCTCTTGAGTAGTTCGATGAGCCGGGGGATATGTCGCGCCGCGGCGTGGCCGCGAGCACCGAGAATCGACACCGTCTTCAACCGAATGGCGGGGTCGGGATCGGCGAGAGTCCGCAAGAGAGCCTGATCCGCCTCGTCGGAGTGGATCGCGCCGAGCAGATCGATGACCCGAATCCGCAGATCGGCCGGGCCTTCACGAGTGATCCGGGCAAGTTTCGGCAGGGCCCGCGCAGCGTCTTCACCGAAGGAGAGCAGCGCCTCGGCCGCCTGCTGACGCACCTGGGAATCATCATCATCGAGCCGTTCGATGAGCGCGGGCAGAGCCTCGGTCCCACCTTCCCTTCGCAGTCGCATCGCCGCCAACTCGACGGCGGCGTCTTGACGCTCCAGCGGGCCTTTGGAATGGAGCGACGCGATCAGTGATCGAGTAAGGCGCGCGCTTTCCGAGCGATCGTGGAAGCATCTGAAATAGACTATCCACGCCGAGAGAATCGCCAGAATGCCCAGAAGCGAATAGCGCACGACGTTCCGGAGTTGCATGGCCGTGCTCCCGGTTTCCATTGGGCGAGCAGCGCCCGCGATTCTAGCTTACGCCGCGGCGCTCACTCCGTCCACAAATGACCCAGCGCTCGCTGGGGGTCTAGTCCGAAGTTCCCGAAGACTTTGTGACGCAAGTCGAGGAGGGTTCAGCAGTTAACTTCAATTTCGACTGGAAAATGTAGCCACTAAAAACTCTGGAGTTGGTCTTGACGCAAGAAAGCGGCTCTGAGTTCAAGTTTCGCGGATTCTGAGGCGGATCGCGAGCGGCCCGGGGGGCGAAA
>JBMFUH010000256.1:0-8199 GCA_049966735.1 Isosphaeraceae bacterium | reverse complement strand
ACACAGGTCCCCCCCGGCCACGACGTCCGCGCCCGGCTGACGGCTCGGCGAAACGGCCGGCGGGCAAGCCGCCGCGTCCTCCGGCGGGGGCTGAGCCCGAAGGCACGACCTTCCGGCCCAACCCCGCGCGATCCAGCCGATCACCCTGGGAAACCGGGGCGACCCGAGAGGACTACTCGGCGCGGGCCGAGCCCGGGATGAAGGAGCCGCTCGCCCCCGGGGCGAAATGGTGGGAGCGGATCCTCTTCGGCCGGGTCAGCTCGGGACAGCTCGCCCAGTTCTGCCGGCAGTTCGCGTCGTATCTCAACGCCGGCGTCGACTACACCCGCACCTTCACGAGCCTGGAGCGGCAGTTCGCCCGCTCTCCGCTGGGCCCGGCGATAGGGCGGATGCGCCAGGCCATCAAGGGGGGCGCGAACCTGGAAGAGGCCATGGCGCGCGAGCCCCAGGTCTTCAGCCCCATGTTCCTGAGCATGATCCGCGTGGCCGAGACCCGGGGGGGCGTGCCCGAGACGCTCAAGCTCATGGGCAACCACTACGAGTCGCGCCAGCGGCTGATCCGCCAGGCGCGCTCGGCGCTCATCTACCCGGTCATCGTTCTTTTCATCGCCACGGCGGTGGCCGCATTCATGTCGATCGTCCTGCTGCCCAAGTTCGCGTCGTTCCTCAAGGACATCGATCGCAGAGGCCGGCTTCCCTTGCCCAGCCAGGTGCTGATCGGGCTTTCCAACTTCATCACCTGGGTCGGCTGGTGGCTCATTCCCGCGGTACTGATCGGCTCACCGTTTCTGATCCTCCGATTCTACAGGACTCCACCGGGACGGGCGTTGCTCGACCGGGTGATCCTCTGGATTCCGGTCTTCGGCACGCTGGCGCGCAAGCTGGACACCAGCCGGTTCGCGCGGACGCTGGCGACCTTGATCGATGCCGGAGTCGACATCGGCACATCGATCGACCTGACGGCCGGCGTGATCAACATGACGCCGATTCGCGAGGCCGTGCGCGACGCCAGGACCCAGGTGATCCAGGGCCGCGAGCTGAGCGCCGCGCTCGCTCCTTCGCGAGCCTTCGCGCCGGACGTGATCTCGGTACTGGAGTCGGGCGAGGAAACGGGCAAGACCCCCGAGGCACTGAATCACCTGGCCGACGATTACGAAGAGCAGGTTTCGGTGATGGTCAAGAACCTCGGCCATCTTGTCCAGCCAGTGGTCACCATCATTCTGGGCGGAATCGTGTTCTTCATCATCCTGGCCGTGTTCCTGCCGCTCATCCAGATGATCAGCAGTCTGGCCAACCCGTAGCAGCCTGGCAAGATGACGGCCCCTTCTCGTGGAGGCGCAATACGGAAATCCCTAACTGATTTCCCCCATGCCGGGTACGACATTCATGTTTTGGAGTCTGTCGGAAGAGGCAACGTCTCATTCCGCGCCTCGCGGAGTATCGCTTCGTCCCCGATTCCGCCCGCCGGTCTCCTTGCTCCGCTCTCCCTCGTTATCCCGTACCTGACGATGGCTCGACGAATCGCGGGGAACCACGATTCATGTACCCATTCCAGGTCGCCGCAAGGAGAGACCCGGCAAGTTTGCCAGCCTGCCTCCTGAAGCACCGACTCCATGCCAATTGCGCCGAGGTAATTCGTCGAATGAATGACAACAGGATAAAGCGGGCGAACCGTCGCCCAAAAATCCGCCACATCTCGGCCGCTGCCAGGGTCGTACGTGTTTCCAGCATCGCCGGCTTTTAATACCAAAGCATGATCAAGATACTATGCAATGATCTCTTCATGGTGCTCTTTAATATAGTTGATTAATTCAATCGAAGAATCAAAGAATATGAGTTCAAACTGGTGAAATCTGTCAGCCAGCCGGTCACGCATCGCCTCAGTGCGACGCTCATGGTCAGGCCTTGTCTGTCCAACTGATTTGCGACGGCAGGCAACCCCACCCTGTTCTTGAATTGAAAAGTCCCCGAGAGATTTGTCAAATCGACGATCACGCCGTTTTCGATGGTCATGTCACCCGCGTATGAGGCGGGCTGAGCCCCACCCAGCACTTTGGGATGCATGTGTGGGCCATCTGGCACAAGATAGACCATGCCGCGCGCGTCTCGCACATCGACGTACCCGCCATCCGAGGTTGTGCCGCTGGCGGGAGCGCTTCTGGGATCTCTCGCGTAGGGGGTTCTATCAAGCGGTGCCCTTGTCTTCAATGGCGGATCCTGTGGAGCGTTTTCAGGCCCCGCACCTCCCACCGACATCTGGCGACCTGACCGACTGATCGGCCACGACGCCAACTCGCGTGGCCGTCACCGCCGCCGCGGTTGCCCCCGTTGGGGCCCACTGCCAGTCCACCCTGTCCAGCAATGTCATTGTAGGCGTTTCAGCCCCGGCGCCTCCAGCCCCACGAGCCGATTCTCGAGAACCCCGGATCGGCCGGCCATTTTCCCACACCAGTCTTCGCGCACGCCGGCGCGCTCGGTGGGGCCATCAATTCGCGCGGTCCAGATGACACCGAGCGAACTCACAATATCTATATATATATTATAGCATTTGCGAGCAAAGGCATCGGTCGGGCAGCCGCCAGGTCGGGACGACCATGGCGGCATGGCGACAAGAGATCGCGGAGTTGGCGTCAAGACCTGGCCACTCGCGCACCGAGGCGGATGTGGTGAATGAGCCGACCTCGAGGATAAGCTGGTTCACGAGCGGATTGTTCTCGGACAGCAAGAACCCGTGCTACTCGGCATGCCATCATGCCATGATCAAATCACGAGATGCGCGATCTAACGCGTCTCATGGTCCACTTCTCGCAGGATCTCCCTGGCGAGGTCGGCCATATCGTCTTCCGCCATGACCATCACCAGCCGTGTACCAGAACCGATCTGGCCGGGATCAAACCCTGCCTCCTCCAGCCGTTGAATTGCGATCCGAGTTTGCTTGCACGAATCAAAGAGTCTGGACTCTGTCGCCATGATTGATGCTCCTGGGGTTCCCAATCTCATTGCCTGTCCGTTCAGGCAAACAACTCAAGGTTCTCCTTACGCAAAGGCCATGCCGATACTTCGTTGTCCACGCGCGATCCTCCCCAGGGCTCCTCGTACTCTTCTCCAGATCATCTCGGCAGGCCGTGCCGTCTTGCCTTGCCGCCGTGAGGGTGCCCGCATGAAAAATTGCTCGCGACCGGAGGAAATTCCGCTTGATGTCCGGGAGCCGAGTCTCTATGGTATGCGCTGCCCTGATTCTGTGATCATGCGGCAAGGGAATGCGACCTCCTCGAGGTATCCGGGCAAATGGCGTTGCCCCACTCAACTTTCACACCCACCTGCTGGCCCGAGCACTTTGGCCCACCACCGGCTGCTGGGCTGCCGCTTGTTCTCGATCGATCAAACTGGAACCCTCGAAACCGACAGGATTTCCAACGTCGCGCACCGAACGTCCGCGGACTGGCCGGGATGGCGCTGGTCCGGGGAACCGACCGCGGTGCGCGGCTCGGCTACTCGAGCCCAAGGAGAAACGCCCGATGACCGTCCGCTGGAAACCGCTTGTGATCCTCTCAGTCCTCTTCTTCGTCGTGGCGGTCATCGGCGTGGTCGCCATGGTCTGGACCTGGAGTCCCCGATCCGCCGAGGGCATCCTCAACCAGGCCCGGGCATCGGCCGCGGAAGGGCGGTTCGAGAACGCCGACATCTACTTCAAGCAAGCGCTGCAGATCGATCCCAAGAACCCGGCAATCCATCTGGAATTTGCCGACCTGTACCGCGACTGGTCCCAGTCGGCCCCGGCAGAGAAGCTGGAGAGCCTCCAGAACGAGCGCATCGCCCAGCTCGTCGCCGCCGCGAAGTTCGACAAGAGCGGCCGCGGCCCGAGGACCCAGCTCCTGGAGATCTCCCTGTCGCAGGACGTCGCCGCCGACGCGGTGTACTGGGCCAGGGAAGTGCTCAAGGTCGATGCCGCCAACCCCGATGCCCATTACGTTCTGGCAGTCGATGAGTTGGAGTCGCGAAAGCCCAGCATCCCGGCGGTCAAGGAGCACCTGAAGGCCCTCCAGGAAAGCCAGGCTCCTCCTTGCCGTCAGGCTTTGATCGCGGCGCTCTTGGCCCGGTCGACCCACGACGACAAGGGGTTCGAGGAGGCCCTGTCGCAGGCCCGGTCGATCTCCTTGCCAGCCGACGCCTCTCCCATCGACCGGCTCGCCCTGGTCCAGACCGAGGCCATCGAGATCCAGACTCAGAAGAGCCGGACGAAGCTCGAAGGACAGGTGAAAAGCCTGCTCCAGCACGTCAAGCAACTCGCCGCCGCGGCGAACCTGGCCCCGGGACGCATCACCCGGCTGAGCCAGGTTCTGGAGCAGACCCAGCGCTCCCTGGCCGCCCGCCAGCCCGGGGGCGCACAAGCAGGCCAGCCCGCCGCCGGAGATCCTCTGGGCGACGCCATCGAGGTTGAGCTGGAGGAGATCTTCCAGAAGGGCTTGAGCGCCAAGCAGAAATCGGACCTTCAGGTCTACATGACGTACGCGGAGCATCTCAGGTTCCGGAAGGACCGCGAGCGCTGCCTGAAGGTGGTCAACGAGGCGCTGCATCAGTCCGCCGCCGCGCTGCCGAACAATTTCAACTCGGTCATGGGAATGCACGCGGTCGCCGTCGAGATGGCGCTGTCGAAGCAAGACGACTCCGAGCGGTACGACAAGGCCAAGGAGCACATCCAGGCCCTGCTCGATTCCGCCGAACCCAGGTTTCAAGGTCTCGGCCACCTGTTCCAGGGAGCCGTCGAGCTGGAACGGTCCGGCCTGATCCGCACCGCCGCCCAGACGGAAAATCGGCAGCCGGCCGACCCGTCCGCTCAAGCGCGGAGTCGCGCCAAGGCGCTCTCCCACCTCAAGCAGGCCGCCACCTTGCTTCCCACGCTGGCCGAGGCCCAGGCGCGCTACGGCGTGGCTCTGGTGCTCAATCAGGAGCAAAGCCTGGGACGACAGTATCTGCAAACCGCGCTGCGGATGGGCAACCTCGAGGCTCAGTACCAGTTCTGGGCGGCCTGGACCATCCTCCAGGCCGGTTACCCCGAAGAGGCCGCGCCCATTCTTGAGTCGCTGTTTCGCCAGCTTGCTCAGGGGATGCTCGCGCCGGAGCTGAGGGGCACGCTGCACCAGTTGAGCGGTGAACTCTACCAGGCGCGGCGAGGGCCGGGAGACCTGGAACGGGCCACCCAGGAATTCGCCAAGGCGGCCGAGCTGGGACGCCCCGGCGATTCCGTCCTCGCCCTGCGGCAGGCGCAGATCGACGTCCAGCTTGGCCGCTACGACGAGGCGCTCCGGCGGATCGACCAGATCCGCAAGCAGGGCCAGGGCGGACCGGGCGCGGAGAACATGGCCGTGCTGATCTCCGAGAAACAGGGCAAGAAGGCCGAGGCTCGCGCGCTGCTCCGCCAGGCCCGCGCCAGGTATCCCCACGCCCCAGAGCTGGCCGGGCTCGCGGCGGCCATGCTGACCACCGATGGCAAGGCCGAAGAGGCCGAAGCGCTCCTCAAGCAGTTCCTGGCCAGCGAGCCCGAAAACATGAACCTCAGCCTGCTCTTGGCCCAGATCTTGAATGAGTCGCTCAAACGGCCCAAGGACGCCTGCGAGCTGCTCAGCAAGGTGGCCGAGCAATCCGAGAACTCCGCTCCCCTGGTGGCGCTCACGCAGATCCAGTTGGAGCAGAAGGACCTCGAGGCCGCGGCCGCCACCATCGCCAAGATCCGCGGCCGCTGGAGCGAATCGGCCACCGGCGATATCCTCGACGGTCAGCTCGCCCTCAAGAAGGGCAACATCCCTTCCGCACGTGAACACTTCGCGCAGGCGATCAAGAAAGACCCCGATAACAAGGTGGTCCAGTTCTGGAAGGCCCAGCTCGATAGCCGTACCGGATCGGTGGACACGGCGACCAAGACCCTCCAGGATCTGGTCAAGAACCGGCCCAGCAAGGAGATCGATCAGGGAGTCAGCTTGATGTCGGCCGCCCAGTCGGCGCTGGCCACCATCGAACTGCAAACGGGCAAGGTCGACGACGCGATCCGCCGCTTCGAGGAGCTGAAGCGGAACAGCGAAACCGGCAAGCTCAACCGTTCCGACCGCTGGCAGCTCATCACGGCCTACGTCGCCAAGGACCAGTGGCCGGTCGCCAGACGCGAGCTGGCCGCCCTGCTCAACGACCCCAAGAATCCACCCACCCCCGACGAGCGCGTCCGGGGCGCGAATCTCTATCGCCAGCAGAATGAGGAGGCCGCGGCGCGGGCTCAGCTCGATTACGTCCTCAAGGTCAGCCCGACCAACGCCAGGGCGGTGATCACGCGATCGTTCATGCACTTGACCGCCCAGGAGTACGACCAGGCCGCGGGCATGCTGCGACGGGCCATCGACACGGTGAGCAAGTCGATCGACCCGGAGACCAAGAAGCCGGCCACGCCTGCTGCCTACTTCTACCTGATGCTGGGGGCCGTCGAGCATGATTCGCCGCCCAAGGAAACGTCGGACAAACGAGCCAAGGCCGTCCTCGAGCAGGGGCTGGCGATCCACCCGGAGTCGATCGAACTGGCCAAGGCCGAGTACATGCTCCTCTCGGCGTCGGGAGATACCAAGGCGGGACTCGCCCTGCTGGAGTCGAAGGCCAAGAACGATACCAAGGGAACGTTCCGCCGCTTGCTCGTCGACGTGTTCCGGGAGCAGCGCAAGTATGACAAGGCCGAAGAGCAGTTGCGGCAATTGCTCCAGGAGTCTCCCGACGACGTGAATCTCGCCGCGGCCCTGGTCCAGGTGATTTCCCTGGAAGCAGCGGCGGCCGGCGCCCAGGGCCAGACGGACCGCCAGCGATCGCTCGAGAACGAGGCGCTGGCGAAGATCGCCGATTATCGCAAGCAGTATCCCGACACGCTGATCTTCCTGGAAACCGAGTGCGATCTGAGAGCCAGAGAGGGAAATGTCGACAAGGCCCTTGCCCTCACCGAGGAAATCGACAAGCTGGCGCCCTTGTCCACCACGGGCCCCCTGCTCCGCGCCAGCCTCTTCGGCCTCCAGGGCAAGACGGTCGAGGTGGCCAAGGCCTTTGGCGAGGCCCTGGAACGAAACCCCAACCAGCCGGAGATCCGCCTGCTTCTGGGCCAGGAACTCCTCAAGCAGGGCAACGCCGAAGCCGCCCTCAAGCAGACGCAGATCGTGCTCGGCGCCAGGAAGGACCGGCCCGACGCCCTCCTCCTGCAAGCGCGAGCCCTGGCCGCGACCGGTACGACCGATGCCAGCAAGGAAGCCAACCGGCAGAGCGCGGTTGCTCTCCTGGAGAAGGTGATCGCGCTTGAGCCGACTTATGTTGAAGCTTACCACGTGCTGGCCGACACCGAGCAGACGCGGGGCCGCAGGCCGGCCGCGTTCGACGCGCTCTCCCGCGACCTCAAGGCCAATCCCCAGGACGGCGAGGCCGTGGCCCGGTTGATCCAGCTCCTGGCCGGTCCCGGCCCCCAGGGCCAGCCAGCCAGCCCGGGCGATCTCGAACAGGCGAAGAACCTGGCCGCCGACATCGCTAAACGCGATAAGGAGGGCTCGCTGATCCTGGCCGTGGGCGTCGGCTTCCACAAGGCGGGGCAGCTCGATCTCGCTCTACCGCCGTCGATGAAGGCTGCCGAGAAGCTGCACAACGTCGTCGCCCGTCTCAACCTGGGCGACCTCTTGCTGTCGATGGCCGAAAGTCAGAAAAACCCGGCGCGGTCTCGTCCCCTTTTCGAGCGGGCCATCGGCGAGTACGACCTGGTGCTCGCGCTCCAGCCCGACCAGGTTGAAGCGATCAACAACAAGGCCTGGATTCTTCACACCTACCTGGGCCACAGTCAGCAGGCGATGGAGCTGGCGGAGGGGCTCGTGAAGCGGGCCAACCCCAACAGCTTGCCCGGCGAGTTCTACGACACCCTGGGCGCCATCCAGGAAGCGCTGGGCCGCCGGAACGACGCCGAGCGGTCGTATCAATCAGGGCTCGCCAAGGCTCCCGATCACCCGGTGCTCAACTACCATTACGGCAAGATGCTCGCCTCGGATCGAAACCGGACCCACCGGGCGAAGACCTGCCTGGCCAAGGCCCTCGCCGGCCGGCAACTGCTCAGCCCGGCCATGGCTCAAGACGCCGAAGGACTCGTCCAGCGACTGAGCCAGTCCTACAAGGGCAACTGAGGAATCGGCATGG
>JBMFUH010000255.1:0-8208 GCA_049966735.1 Isosphaeraceae bacterium | reverse complement strand
GCACAAATACCTTTTTCACGGCCGCGGATGCGACTGGCACGAGCCACCTGTTCGAGGTCTCTTGAGGAATGCAACGGCGCGGCCGAATGACGATTCAGCCGCGCCATGCAGCCGACTCAAGAGCGTCCCCGATACCAGGCGAAGTTGACAAATCCGCGGCGGCATCAGGACAAGCCTGATGCCGCCGCGGAGAAAGGCAGATCCAGAGCCCACCCGCTGTTGATCATCCCTGGCCAATTGACCGTCTGCTACCGAGACCGAGAGTGCTTGCGAGCCCGGCGGTAGCCAGCGAGCAATACGAATGCAATTCCCGTGCCCATGAGCGTGAGCGACGCTGGTTCGGGAATCGTGGCGAGCGCTTGAGTTTGTCCGGTGAACGTCACGTCTGGAACGTTGAGGCCGGTGGCGCCAGCCAGGGTGATCGTGGTCACGCTGGTCAAGCCGTAAGGAGCAGGGACGTTGAGGCCGGGGAGGGTGACCTTGCCCGTACTGCCAAGCGGGGGATTGGAACCCGTCCCGCTCATGGAGTAATTCAAGGTGCTCGTCCCAATGTCCTTGGCGCCTGGTGTGTTGCTGGGGTTGATATAGCTGGTGAACATTTGGCTGGAGCCGCTCGTGACGTTGCTGAAGCTGTCCGAGGCGGTGCTGATCAGCTTCAGGCCGACTCCCGCGGGCACCATGTAGTCCGTGTCCGTCACCGTGATGGTGAGCGTCGCGGCCGCACCGCTGGTGGTCCTCTGGACTTCACCAGACAGCGAAAGCACCGCGCCGGTGGGATTCACCTGCCCAGGGTTGTTGGTGGACGAGCTCAAGCCCACGACCGTGAAGTCGGGGAAAACCAAGCCCGCGTTTGGCGAGTTACTGCTGATCTGGTTGAGTGCGCTATTCAGATCCAGCGGGCCCTGATCGAGAATGCTGTAACTTGTTCCTCCCTCTGAAATCACAATTTCCAGTGTGCCCGCGCGGGTCTCGCCGAGCCCCAGCGCAAGCGTCCCGATACCCAAAACGGCTGCCAGTAGCAATTTCCCTGATCGACTCATTGCTTCGACTCCTCCTTTCAACACGACTCATCCCGGTTGTGCCAGGCGACAAGCTAAGGCGGAATGACGGGATGAACCGGATGAGGCCAGTGGTACGAAAGTCACTCCGGTGAGAAAGCGCCCCTCGATGAAAAAAAAATTAGCCAAAGCGAAGAAATCCTCCAGCGATTCACACTCTCTTCGGATCTGCATGCACCATGGGAATCAGGGGAAGCAAACGTCGAGGCGAATAAGGCGACCCGGAAAAAGTAGAATGCATGTACGAGATCAAATGCAAAAGCAGCGCTCTCACCAGAACAAAAGCAAGGCAGCGCTGAAGTCAAGAACATTCCCAATTCTTAATGATTTTCCCCCCGTCGCGTGATGCGCTGGAGCATCATCCGGTCTTTTCTGATCGTGACGAAACGGATTGATCACAATGCCCCCTCGTTATGTAAGCAAAGTTCCCTACGCGGTTGTCGTTTGCTGGCAAGGCTGCGTTTGACATTAGAAACGCGCGAGCGGAGAGGGATGAACCTGGTTAGGATATTGACTCCTCGGGGCAACCATGAGAAAAGGAAGATCCTGTCTTTCGTGCAGTGATCTTCCCCGGCATCTCTTTCCCCAATTCAAGGGATGGAGCGGTAAGTCATGACCCCAGAGATTGCTTCTTCGCGGCAGGAACAAGAACCCGGTCCTTCCCCCTCCCAATCAGCAGGAGCAGGGCTCCTCGGAAAACCGCTCCCCCGCGGTGTCGGCGCCCTGGTGCTCCTGGTCCTGATCGGCCTGGTTTTCTTCGAGGTCCGGATGTTGTGGACCGAGTGGAACGCGATGCGTCAGGATCTCGAAAGGGCCGGAGAGGCCGCGCCCATCGGTTTTCACAACGTCTATGCCCATCCCACCCGGGCCGCCAGACCGAAAGACTGGTTCCGAGCGGAGGGAAACGTCCTGTATCTCTGGGCCGGATGGGAAGGCAATCAACATCGCTGGTTCAAGGCGAGCCGGAGCGACCTGGAGCGTCGTCGACTCTCCATCCCGATCAGCCGCGACGTGATCCGCTCGGTCAATGATCCCTGGGTCGAGGTGGGAGGGGGCTCGATCTGGGAGAGGATGCCCCCGCAGGCCATGGTGGTGGGTGAATCGCTCGCGGGCATCCCCACCGCTTACCCCATGCGGCTGCTCCGGATCATGAACGTCGTCAACGACCTGGTCGAGGGGCATCCCTATCTAGCCCTCCTGAGCCACAGCCATCCGCCCAACCAACCTGTCACCATCTACGACGCGCAGGTCCACGGCGAGCGAATCACGCTGGGGACCAGCGGTTATTTGCTGGATGGACGCACCGTGCTCTACGACCATGAGACGGAGAGCCTCTGGATCGAGGACAGCGACTCCCTGCTGGGGCTCAGCGGTTCCCGCAAGGGAATTCACCTGCCGTTCGTCGCCCGGCCCTCCCTGATCTCCTGGAGCGCGTGGAAGGACCGCAATCCTCGGACCCGGCTCCTGGTCGGCACTCACGAGGAAACGGCCCTGCCGCCTCGGGCCGCGCTCACGGGAAACACCCCGGATCAGCGGGCGTCGTTGTGAGTGATTGCCTGCAAACCTCGCACCGCGGAATGCCTACTCCCTTGACTGGCCGGAGTGCGGTCGGTAACCTGACCTTAAACAAGGAATTACGAATACAAACGTTTCAATGGCTGGTCCAATGCACGGTTGCAAGGATGCCAGCCAGTGGTTTTCCCCAGCGTCCCCCCGGGACCGGGAAAGGCCTTGAAGTCGATGTTCGGGATGGTGCGTCGCGAATCGTAGGACAATGTTCCGCCCTTCGACTTCGAGCTCTGGCCCTGCGTTGGGCCGCTCTTTTTTTGACTCGTTTCAGGAGTCTTAGAGTCCGATGTCCACCATGCCCAAGTATGTTTACGCTTTTGGGAGCGGCAAGGCCGATGGTCGCGCCGACATGAAGGATTTGCTCGGCGGCAAAGGAGCCGGCCTCGCGGAGATGAGCTCGATCGGGATTCCGGTCCCGCCGGGCTTCACGATCACCACGGAAGTGTGCCAGGAGTATTACGCGGCCAACCGGGTCCTTCCCGAGGCAGTGAAGCCTCAGGTCGAGGCTGCGCTCAAGCAAGTCGAGGCCCAGGTCGGCAAGAAGTTCGGCGACGCCTCGGACCCCCTCCTGGTGAGCGTTCGCTCCGGTGCCGCGCTGTCGATGCCGGGGATGATGAACACCATCCTCAACCTGGGCCTGACCGACGCCTCGGTCGAGGGGCTGGCCCAGAAGACGGGCAACCCCCGCTTCGCCTACGACGCCTACCGGCGGCTCATCGACATGTTCGGCTCGACGGCCATGGGCGTGGACCACGAACTCTTCGAGCACGAGCTGACGAACCTCAAGAAGGAAAAAGGCGTCAAGCTGGACACTGAGCTGTCCGCCCTTGACCTCAAGGAGCTGGTGAAGCGGTACAAGGCCGTCTACACCAAGCACGTGGGCGAGGGGTTTCCCCAGGACCCCAAGGACCAGCTCTGGAAGGCCATCATGGCCGTCTTCAATAGCTGGATGGGCAACAAGGCCGTCCAGTACCGGCGCATCGAGCGGATCACCGGCCTCAAGGGAACGGCCGTCAACGTCCAGGCCATGGTCTTCGGCAACACGGGGAACAACTCGGGCACGGGCGTCGCCTTCACCCGCGATCCCAACAGTGGTGACAACGAGTTCTTCGGCGACTACCTGATCAACGCCCAGGGCGAGGACGTCGTCGCCGGCATCCGCACCCCCGAGCCGATTAGCCAGCTCCATGCCGAGATGCCCAAGGTTTACCAGCAGCTTCAGGACATCCGCCAGAAACTCGAGAAGCACTACACCGACATGCAGGATATTGAGTTCACCGTCCAGGACGGCACGCTCTATATGCTGCAAACCCGCACCGGCAAACGCACCGGAACCGCGGCCGTCCACATTGCGGTCGAGATGGTCAAGGAAGGGCTCATCGACGAGAAAACGGCGATCAAGCGGGTCAGCCCGGACAGCCTGAACCACTTGCTCCTGCCGCAGCTTGACCCCAAGGCCAAGGTGACTCCCGTGGCCAGGGGCATCGCCGCCAGCCCCGGCGCGGCCTGCGGCAAGGTGATCCTCTCGGCCGAAGCCGCCGTCAAGTTCGCCGAGGAGCACCCCAACGAGCCGATCCTGCTGGTTCGCAAGGAGACCAGTCCCGAGGACGTCGCCGGCATGCACCTGGCCAAGGGCATCCTCACCGCGACCGGCGGTAAGGCCAGCCATGCGGCCGTCGTCGCCCGAGGCTGGGGCAAGCCCTGCGTCGTCGGCTGCGACGCCATTGCCATCGATGAGATGAAGGGGCAGATCAACATCAACGGCCAGGTGGTCAAGATCGGCGATTTCGTGACGATCAACGGTACCAACGGCGACGTCATGATCGGCAAGGTCCCCACCGTCGATCCCACGATCTCCGGCCACTTCGCCGAGCTCATGAGCTGGGCCGACAAGGCGCGCACGCTCAAGGTCCGCACCAACGCCGACACTCCTGAAGACGCCGCCAAGGCCCGCTCCTTCGGCGCCGAGGGCATCGGCCTCTGCCGTACCGAGCACATGTTCTTCGAAGGCCAGCGCATCGTCGACATGCGGAAGATGATTCTTGCCGACGACGAGGAGGGCCGGAAGAAGGCGCTGGCGGCCCTGGAGCCTTACCAGAAGCAAGACTTCATCGGCATCTTCGAGGCGATGGACGGCCTGCCGGTCACCATCCGCCTGCTCGATCCCCCGCTGCACGAGTTCCTGCCGCATGACGACGCCGGCCAGGGTGAAGTCGCACGCCAGCTCGGCATCCCCGTCGAGAAGGTGAAGCGGCGGGTCGAACAGTTGCACGAGGCCAATCCCATGCTCGGCCTCCGCGGCTGCCGGCTGCCAATCAAGTTCCCCGAGATCGGCGACATGCAGGTCCGGGCCATCCTCGAGGCCGCACTCGAGGTGAAGAAGCGGGGCAAGAGCGTCTTGCCCGAGATCATGATCCCGCTGATCGGCACGGTCGAGGAGCTGTCCTACCTCAAGAAGCGCGCCCTCGCGGTCGCCGAAGAGGTCTTCAAGAAGGCTGGCGACAAGGTCGAGTTCCTGATCGGCACGATGATCGAGATCCCCCGCGCCGCGCTCACGGCCGACCAGATCGCCGAGGAGGCCGAGTTCTTCTCCTTCGGCACCAACGACCTGACCCAGATGACCTTCGGCTTCTCGCGCGACGACATCGGATCATTCATGCCGATTTATGTCGAGCAGAAGATCCTTCCGGTCGACCCGTTCCAGACCCTGGACCAGAAGGGCGTGGGCCAGCTCGTCGAGATGGGCACGGTCAAGGGCCGCAAGGCGCGCCAGGAGAAACACGGCCAGCACCTGAAGGTGGGCATCTGCGGCGAGCACGGCGGCGACCCCGAGAGCGTGGTCTTCTGCCACAAGGTGGGCATGGACTACGTTTCCTGCTCGCCATTCCGCGTGCCCATCGCCCGGCTCGCCGCCGCCCAGGCCGCGCTGGCTGACGGCGCCTCGCTCGCACGCGACAAGTGAGCGGGCATTTGCCATTTGTCATTTGCCATCTGGCATTCGTCATTTGCAGTTCAAGAATCAAGGGCCGCCCGGCAAAACCGGGCGGTCCTCTTCGTTTCTGGGCGGAAAGACTTGTCTGCTCGCTGGAAGTGAGACCGAGTATTCTCTGAACGTGGGACAAGATTCCAATCTTGCCATCTTATATCAAGATATTCTATTCATGAGTTATTTCAATGATGTGAAAAGATTGGAATATTGTCCCACGAAAGATCACTCCTTGTGGTAATGGCTGATCACGGTTTCGACGGCCCGCCGCCAGCGTTCAATCGCCCTGGCGCGCCAGGCGTAGTTGCGCTCGGGGTTGAAGGTTCGCCCCCCTGACTGGAGCAGCTCGACAGCCCTGGCCCGGGCGGGCCAGAGGCCCACGCCCAGCCCGGCCAGAAGTGCCGCCCCCAACGCCGTCGATTCGGTCTGCGGGCTCCGGCGAATGGGCTGACCCAGGACGTCGGCCTGGAACTGGAGAAACGCGTCGGATCGGGCCATGCCCCCGTCGACTCGGAGCTCGGTCAAGGGCGAGCCCAGGTCTTCCTGGATCGCCTCGATGAGGTCGGCGATCTGGAACGCGACCCCTTCCAGCGTGGCCCGGGCGATGTCCGCCAGGCTGGTGGCCCGGTTGAGGCCGAAGATCGTCCCTCGCGCGGCGGGATTCCAGTGGGGAGCACCCAGGCCGGTCAAGGCGGGAACGAACGTCACCTGGCAATCGGGATCGGCCTGGAGCGCCAGGTCGCCGATCTGAGGTGCCGCGCCGATGGCCTTCAGACCATCGCGGAACCACTGCACCGCCGCCCCGGCAATGAAGACGCTCCCCTCCAGGGCGAACTGAGGCGGCTGGTCTCCCAGCGATGCGGCACGGGTAGTCAAGAGCCCTTTGGTGGATGGTACAATCTTCTCACCCGTGTGAGCCAGCAGAAATGCGCCCGTCCCGTAGGTGCACTTGGCCTCTCCGGGCTGGAGGCAGCCTTGCCCCACCAGCGATGCCTGCTGGTCGCCGGCCACTCCCGTGATCGGAATGCCGTCGGGAAGGTAGTCGAGCCCCGAGGTGACGCCGAATTCTCCGGAACTCGGCAGGATCTCGGGCAATATTCCGGGCGGCACGTCGAAAACATCACAGAGCGGAGCGGAAAACTGCCCCGTTTCAAGGTCCATCAGGAGGGTTCGCGACGCATTTGTGACGTCGGTGACATGCTTGCGGCCGCCGGTGAGGTGCCAGATCAAGAGTGTATCGATCGTCCCCGCGGCTAGCTCGCCCCCAAGTGCACGGGGGCGAGCGCCGGGGACGTTTTTAAGAAGCCAGGCAATCTTCGTGGCCGAGAAGTAGGGGTCGATCACCAGTCCGGTACTGCTTTTGATCCAGTCGCTCTGGGAGCGGAGCTTTTCGCAATGATCGGCGGTTCGTCGGTCTTGCCAGACCAAGGCCGGCGCGATGGGCCGACCCGTTCCTCGCTCCCAGATGACGGTCGTTTCCCTCTGATTGGTCAGGCCGATGGCCGCGATCCGGTCCGCTTTCACCCCCGCGTCGAGCAAAGCCCGAGTGACCTGGGCGCCCACCGAGGCGATCAGGGCGTCGGGATCGTGTTCGACCCAGCCGGGACTCGGAAAGCTGGGCAGAACCTCGATCTGTCCTTGCCCGACCGGCCGTAGCTCGGCATTGTAGACGACCGCCCTGGTACTGGTGGTTCCCTGATCGATCACCAGGAGATGGTCCTTGGCCATGAAAGAATCTCCCCTTTCGAAATCGGAGCTGATGGGCTGAGCCACCACGATACCATCCGCCGGCTGAATCGTCGTGCTTCCTTCCGACTTATCCGCACCAGCCTTGCGAGACTCACAGAGTGAGGTCGAACATGCAAGAGCAGACGATCTTCGAAATGCTTGGATTCTTACTCACCTTCGTCGGGCTCGGTTTCGGCTACTTGGCGGTCTGCCTTCGTAATCGCAACGAGAGGCAAAACCGCGAGTTCGAGCACGAGGAACGAATGAAAGCGCTCGAGCTAGGGCGGAGCCTCCCCAGCGGTGTCCCCTGGTGCTCACCCGGCCGCCTCGGCTTCCTCATCGGCGTTGTCGGCCCCGGGGTCGTCTTCGGCTTTGCCTGGCTCACGACCTGGGAGACCGGCTATCATGAAGAAGTCTGGAAGGCCGCGGGCATGGTGGGCGTCATGTCGGTCTTCTGCGCATCACTGCTGGTTGGAGTTGGACTCTCGAGACAGAGTCAAACGCAAATCACCGCGGACGCGGGGATGCATAAGCCATCCGTGGAACAAGATGCCTACGACGTGGTCTCGGCTCGGGGATGATTCGCCCGTTGCTGTCAAACGGATCGCACTTTCCTGCCCGCGCGAAGAGGACAAACGATGGAACCCGAACTGATCATCCCCGTCGTGGCGATCTTGATGCCTTTGGTCCTGGTGCCGACCATCATCACCTTGAAGCAGCGCCACAAGCGCCGGGAATGGAAATACCAGGAACGGCTGCGGGCGATGGACCTGGGACTGCCGCTAACCGATTCCGGCCCGAGACTGAACGGCGGTGCCGTGGTCGCCATCGGCGCGGGGGTGCCCATCGCCTCAGTGATCGGCGCCA
>JBMFUH010000254.1:0-8211 GCA_049966735.1 Isosphaeraceae bacterium | reverse complement strand
GTCTTATGCCGATGCGAAATGGAGTGCGTGAGTGTGTGTGAATAATCCGGGTTAGGTATTTGCTCTTGCAGCAAAGTGGGCAACTGGTAGTGGCGGAGCCGGACACCGTCGTCTTTTCGGCTACTGACGGCGCGGAGGAGGAGATTGTCCACGCAAGGCTGCAAAACATCTCGGCCCAACGAGTTCGCATCGTCGGCGCTTCCAGTTCGTGCTCGTGCATCGCAATCGGCGATGACATGCCCCTCGACATTCCGCCGCGGCGGACCCATGACTTCCGCTTTCGAATACGGATAGCAAAGAGGGAGCGGAGGAGCGCAGTGGCCGGCACGGCGACATTTTTCGTCGAAGATAGTTCACCAGTTGATGTGAGCTTCGTGGCGAGGTGAATTACAGCATCTATCGTACATTGAGTTTGTGAGACGTTATCCCGTACGCTGACGCTGATCCGGCAAAAAAGACACACGGGACAGAAAGAAAAAGGCACAACTCTGCTGCTGCCCGGTTGCACCGGGTTGCCGTGGATCATTCACAAACCAATACCCGGCGATGCGGCTCCGCCAACGTTTGGGGGAGAGCGTTTTTCGTCCAGTCCTAAGTTCGGAGGATTGTTCCATGCGTAGGCTTCTGCTGTCGTTCTCTTCGGCCCTATTGATCACGTCGGCGACCATCCTGGTCGCGGGGGTGAGTGCGACCCCGAGCCGTGCCCAGTCAGCGCTCGTCTGCTGGGGGCAGCCTTGCTTTTCGAACTTCACCTGCTCGCCAGAATGGTGCCTTGTTGGGAATTGCGAATGCCCATTATTGTCATGTAGATGCGTCTAGCCCGGCAAGGGGACGCTAAGGCGCCGGCGAGGGTGTAGGGCATTGCCCTTGCCGATGCCCCTGGGGGCACGCCGAAGCATGCGGATCCTGTTTGCCCGGCGACTACTCGTCCATCCAGCTTTGTTTGTAAGCGCTCGCCAGCTGGTGCGCCGGCACGGGGGCGTGACAGCCTTCGTGCCGGACGGGACCGCCTCGCCTGGCCAGAGGTCGCGCACCAACTGGCGAGCGCTTACCTTTGTTTCTTGAAAGGGCATGGGTGAAGATGCGCGGCTTCGGACAGAGCCCACGCTTGTTTGGCGATGCGGCCTTGATGCATCAGATCGTCCCGTTCTTACTTGTGATCGGATTGTCGGCCGCATCCACTCAAGTGGGGCGGGCCGCCGTCGGCGACCGTGGTGGATTCAACGGGCTGGCCCCAAAGAGGATGGAGCAGTCGGTTCGGGACAGGTTCCTCAAGGAGGCTGCGCCTGCCTGGAACGATCTCCGCTCGCGGCTCGGGGATCTCGTGGTTGTCATCGACGCGGACGGGGAGTGGCTTGGGCGTGATGAGCGGGTCCGGCACTCGTCCTTCCACGCTTCCTTTTGCATGGGGACGGCGAGCCATTACCTCGTGACTAGGGAGGAGCGGAATAAGATAGACGGAGCCAATCAGCGGTACTCCTTTTCGGTTCATCGCGGTATCGCAACCAAACCCTATCGGCTAGTCAGTTGCGAACTTACCTCCTCCGATCAGGTTCAGATTTACGCTGGTGGGGCGCTGATGACATGCTTGCCGTACGTGGGAGCGATGTGGAGCGTATGGTGGGTGCCCCTTCCGTATATTTTGCAGCACGATGGGTTCAAGCTTATCGCTGCCGAGGGCGGTCGAAGCGAGCCGGAAGGCGAGACAGTAAGGGTTGCTTTTCGCTATGAGGGCGCGATGATCCCGGTCCCAACCTGTATACCGGGCGCCGTCTACTGGGCCGAATTGGCACCTCAACGTTCCTGGGTGGTTCTTCGGAGCGGAGTGATTGGTCTTGCCCTTGGTGGGCAATCCGCAAACACCCTCGTCGTGCTGAAATACCAGGGCGGGGAGGGTGCCGTCACGCTCCCCTCCCGCGTCCGGATGGACTGGGAGGACCCCCAGAAAGGGCGGGTGTTCGAATCGCGTGTGGCGCGCCTGAGTGCGCCGGCGGCCTCAAGCCGTGGACCCGAGGAGTTCTATCTTCCCTATTACGGCATCAGCGAAAGCAGCGTGCCAACACTGGTGCCCCACGGCAGCCATTTTCGGTGGGCAGCGATCGCCCTAAGCAGTGTGGGAATCGTTGTGGCGATATGGATCCTGGCTTTTTATGGGCGGCGACGGAAGCAAACCAAGGACCAGGAGGCTGACCCGACTCCGCCCTCATGTGATGTATAGCCACGGTAAATGTGGCTGCGTGTCCGTCTCGTATCTCGGCGATCGCGCTTTCGGGTCGCAGGTCCGGCTTGGCTGAAAAGTCGGGACTCGCTACACTGAAAGATCCGAAGGCGAACTCTCGACCGAGGCGAACGAAGACGGACAGGATCTCATGGCCGACCCGAATGCCCCTCCCACGCACGACCAGACCTCAGCTTCCCAGAGTGGCCAGCGCCCGCCAACCGCCCCCGAGCAAGAGGCCAAGGGCGACGCACTCGAGCAAGCCATGGGCGGAACATCAAGGCCGCCCGAGAAAGAGATACCCCTCAAGCGCCAGTGGGACGCCGAGCTCGAGGCCGAGCTCGAGGCCGCCCTCACCGGCTTCGATCCCAAGAGGTTCGACGTCGCCCGGGAACGGCCCAAGAAAACCGAGGGAGCCAAGGTCTCCGATCGCGATCGGGGCCAGGAGGCGCGCAGAGGACTGCGCACCGGCAAGGTCATCGTCGCCCGGGGCAAGAGCCTGTTCGTCGACCTGGGGGGCAAGAGCGAGGGCGTCATCCCCCTCGACGTGTTCGAAGGCGAGATCCCTGCGCCCGGCTCGCAGATCGAGGTCGTCGTCGACCACTTCGACGTCAACGAGGGGATCCAGCACCTCCGGCTCAAGGGTTCGGCCATCGAGGCAAGTTGGGAAAACCTGCGCGAGGGGGTCATCGTCGAGGCCCGCGGCACCAAGGTTGTCAAGGGAGGGCTCGAGGTCGACGTCGACGGCATCCGCGGCTTCATGCCCATCAGCCAGATCGACCTGTCGCGAGTCGAGGACGCCACGGAGTACGTGAACCAGAAGTTCAAGGCGCTGGTCACCGAGGTCAACCCGCGCGAGAAGAACCTGGTGATCTCCCGCCGCGAACTCCTGGAGCAAGAACGGGCCGAGATGCGCGAGAAGACCTGGGCCTCGCTCGAGGAGGGCCAGGTGCGCGAGGGAACCGTCCGGTCGATCAAGGACTTCGGCGCGTTCGTGGACCTGGGCGGCGTCGACGGCCTCTTGCCCATCGGCGAGATGAGCTGGTCGCGCGTCCAGAAGGCCGACGATCTGGTCAAGACAGGAGACAAGGTCCAGGTCAAGATACTCAAGATCGACCCCGTGGCCCGCAAGCTGACGCTTGGCCTCAAGCAACTCACACCCAGCCCCTGGGAAAAGGCCGAGCAGAAGTACCCCTGCGGGCTCATGATCAAGGGCAAGGTGACCAAGCTCATGGAATTTGGCGCCTTTGTCGAGCTGGAGCCGGGCATCGAGGGGCTCATTCACATCACCGAGCTTTCCCCCACCCGCGTGCGCCGGGTCGCCGATATCGTCCAGGCGGAGCAGGAAGTCGAGGTGCGCATCCTCAAGGTCGAGCCGGAGCTCAAGCGCATCGCGCTTTCCCTGCTACCTGCCAAGGGCAAGGAGGCGGCTGCGGAGGAAGACGAAGAGGGAGCCGAAGACGAGACGCCGCCTGTTCCAAAGCCCGAGCGGAAGGTTCCCCTCAAGGGAGGTCTGGGAGACAGAGATACCCGATTCCAAAGGCCGATCAAGTAGGCCGGATAGTGAAGCGGATGGGCGAACCCGCGCGAGTCCTTCCTCGGTTCCGTAGATGAAGAGAGGCTCAGACGATGAACAAGACGCCAGCGTCTGGGAGTACAGCAGTTGAAAGCCCCTCGAGAGAACCGACCACGCCGATCACGATCGCTGTCAGTCTGCCAGCACGTATTCACCGCGACCAGGACGGAGTGATATGGGCAGACGTTCCGGCACTTCCGGGATGTGTGGCCGGCGGAGCTGAGCTCGACGAGGTGCTCTCCAATCTGCGGGAGGCCGCGGAGGGCTGGCTGCTCGCCAAGAATGACCTCGAAACCAAGGGCTGGCCCAAGGGATGAAGCCAGTTTCAGGCAAACGCTTCTGCAAAGCACTCGAGCGCCGCGGATGGACGCTCCTGCGGATCAACGGCGGTCACCACATCTATGGGCGACCCGACTCGCCGTCGATTCTCCCCGTGCCGGTCCACGGCAACAACGATCTGCACACCGGCACCCAACGAGCCCTCATGCGACTCGCGGGACTAACGGACGATGATGTTTGAGCAAGAGCGTGGCTTCGGATTCCGTGGCGGGGTGTTATCGCGGTCCATTCGGACCGGTCTGAGTGGGCTGGGTTTGCTCCGTCTTCTCCGCGGGTGGGAGGATCTCGCGGATGGGGCACCGAAAGCCGGGTAGCACGTCCTCGCCCGAGAGCTCGTCATTCTCCAGCAAGCGGCTGATCGTACCGTCGCGGCGGTAGACCATGACCGATCGCGACTCGGGGTTGACGACCCAGATCAGCGGCGCACCGGCCTTGCGGTAGTCGTCCAGCTTTTCCTCCAGTTCGGTCACACGATCGTTCGGCGAGACGACCTCGACCGCCAGGTCGGGAGGGATCGTGGCCCAGCCTTTGGGCAGAAAGTTGCCCCGAAATCAGCCTTTCTTGACGAACGAGACATCCGGCTTGCGAACCTGGCCGGGATCATGAGGGAAGCACCGGTAGCCGCCATCCGCCGGCAAGACCCAACCAGATTGATGTTCTTTACAGAACTGAGAGAGACTCGCAAGCAACTGGCTTCCTACCCAGCTCGACTCGATTCCCATGTGCCTCGCCACGAGCTGCCCTCCCACAAGCTCATAGCTCTTGCCGTCTGGCAGAGCCAGAAGCTCGTCGGGCGTGTAGTGGGTCTTGGTCGCAACGGCGGTGCTCATGGTCCGCTCCCGAAAGTTCGGCCGGGTGTCGCTCCAGCCAGTCCCGGCGCAAGAGGGACGTGTTCGAGCCTTCCTTCAGTTACTTCTCCACCTTCTTGCCATCATACGTGATGACCTTGATCTCCTTGAACCCCGCTTTCCTGAGTTGCGGTTCGACGGTTTTCCGGTCGCCGACGATGAGGAGGAATCGCTCACGCGGGAGAACCACTTCGGTCATCGCTTGCTGGATCGCCTGCGGTGAGACCCTCTCGAGGTTGGGCAGGAAGGTCTCGAGATAATCGGCCGGCAGATCGAACTCGGCCATTTCGGAGAGGGCGCCGGCGATTCCGGAGGGAGACGCGAACTCCTCAGGAAAGGTCTTCGCCTCGGCCGACCGGGCCTTGTCGATCTCCTCGGCGGTGATCGGCCTGGCGCCGGCCACGGCGTTCAGCTCCTTGAGGATCTCCTGGAGCGCCCGGGCCGTGGCATCGGCCCGCACCGAGGTCGACACGCGCCAGATGCTCCCCTCGCGGCGGAAGTCGAACGTCGACCCTGCGCCGTAGGTGTAGCCGTGCTCCTCGCGCAGGTTCTTGCTCAACCGGCTGAGAAAATCCTCGCCCAGCAGGTGATTGCCGATGAGCGTGGCGAAGTAGCGGGCGTCGCGGCGGTGCACCCAGTGTCGCCCCACGTTGATCACGCTCTGCACGGCGCCCGGCTTGTCCACCAGGTGAATGACCTCCTGCGTCGGCGGCAGCGGCGAAGCCTTCCTCGCCACGGCCCCGGCCTTGTTCCCTTGCCAGCGGCCCAGCGTCTGCTCCAGCGTGCGCACCAGCTCGTCGGGATCGACGTCCCCGGTTATGATGAGGCTGGTTCCGCCGGGCCCGATGCCCCGGGAGTGGAAAGACTTCACATCGTCCAGAGTGAGCTGCTTCACCGTCTCCGGATACCCTTCCGCCGGCTTGCCATAGGGGTGATCGGCGCCGAACATGACGATGGGCAAGGCCCGCCGTGCCAGCCACGCTACGCTGTCTGGCCCCTGCAACAGGCCGGCCAGTTGCAGCGACCGTTCGCGCTCGAAGTCCTTCGGATCAAAACGCGGAGACGTGATCATTTCGGCGAGAAGATTGAGCGTGGGTTCCAGGTGCCGGACCAGAACGCTGACGCCCACGCCCGTCTCATCCCGGCCTGCCCCGATCCTGACACCTGCTCCCAGTTGTTCGAACGCCTCGGCAAGCTCCGTGGCCGTGCGGGTCTTCGTTCCCTGGTCGAGGAGTCTGCCCATCAAGTTCGCCAGCCCCTCTTTCCCTTGCGGATCATCTCCGGTGCCGAACGGAACGCGCAGCGACACCTGTACCAGGGGCAAGGTCTTCCATGTGGCGACCCACAGGTCGATCCCGTTGGAGAGCCTGCGCCGGACATGACCCGGCGGCTTGAATGCGACGGCCTTGGCCGGACCGGGGAGCTTCGTCCAGTCGGGACCGGGGACAGGAGCCCGGGAACTGAAGGTAGCTCCCCTGGCCGTGTCTGGGTCGGGACCGACGGGCGCCGGCTCCGTCTTCGACTCGCCTGATTTGACCGGACGAACCAGGAGCGTCACCTTGCTGTCGCTCAGATACCGCGCCGCCACACGCTGGACGTCGGCCGGCGTGACCTGGAAGTAGCGGGCGAACTCCTTGCGATAGTGATGTGGATCGTCGTGCTGGGCGAACCCCGAGGCGATCGTGATCGCCCGCCCGACCGGCCGCGTCAGTCTTGCGTAGTACCCCGTTTCAATGCGTGCCAGCACCCGGGCGACCTCGGCGGGCGACGGGGCCTCGCGCTGGAGCTTGCCGATTTCCTCATGGAAAACTTTTCCAATCTCGGCGGTCGACTTCCCCTCGGCCGCGGTGGCCTCCAGGGTGAAGTAGCCGGCGATCTCCTTGCTGTCGTTGTCGGCCGATACGTCCTTGGCGATCCGCAGGTCGCGTACCAGTCGCTTGTACAGGCGTGAGGTCTCGCCGCCGGCCAGCACGGTGGCGAGCAAATCAAGCGCGGGGGCGTCGGGATCGCCTTCGCCCACAGTCGGCCAGGCCCAGTGGATCCTGGGAAGCTGGACCTCGTCGGCCAGCTCGACCGAGGCCGCCTGCGGCTTGACGCGGCCTGCCGTGACCGCAGCAGGACGGGGACCGGCGGCCAGGGGAGCAAAGTACTTCTCGATGAGCGTCCTGGCCAGTTGGAGATCGAAATCTCCCGCCAGGCAGAGGGTGGCGTTGGCCGGATGGTAAAACTCGGCGAAAAACGCCTTCAGGTCGTCCAGCGACGCGGAGTTCAGGTCTTTCATCGAGCCGATGACCGACCAGGAATACGGATTTCCCTTGGGGAAAACGCGGGCCAGGAGAGTTTCCTCGACAAGACCGTAGGGGACGTTGTCTACACTTTGCCGCCGCTCGTTCTTGACGACTTCGCGCTCGGTGTCGAATTTGGACTGTTCCAGGGCCGAGGGGAGGAACACCAGCCGCTCCGCCTCCAGGTAGAGCGCACGTTCCAGGTATTCGCTGGAGACGGTCTCGAAGTAAACCGTCATGTCCTCGGAGGTGAAGGCGTTGGACTGGGCCCCGGTCTCCTGGAGGGGGATGTCGTAGTTGGGAACGTTCTTGGTTCCACGAAACATCATGTGTTCGAAAAAGTGGGCGAAGCCGGTCCGCCCCGCCCGCTCGTTCTTGGAGCCGACGTGATACGCCACGCAGACCACAACCTCGGGAACGCCGTGATCAGGATGCAAGGCCACCCTCAGGCCGTTGGGCAGGCGATACGAGTCAATGGCCAGCTCGGGGGCCCTGGGAACGGCCTCTTGAGCCAGCGTCAGCGAGGGAAGTGCGGCGATGAGAAGGACAGCGACAAATTGATGCATAAACAGACAATCCTATCGGCGAAAGTTGGTTGATTGGACCCAGAGCCGAGGCGGGACCTGGGTCGCCAGGAATCGATGGCGCCCGCCCTCCGCGGTCGCTCCACGTTGGGGCACTGTTTCCCCACGTTACCCTGCCGATCGCGCGGAACCAAGGTCGAGCATGACGCTCGAGGATTTCATCGATCGATGTCCTGGATCGCCTCGATGGCGGCGATGGTGTGAGCATTGGGTAGGCCGAATCGCTTCATCCCCTGGCGGAGCAACATCCGCTGTTCCCCCGCGACCCGGCCTTCCTGCCGGTCCTCTCGCAAGATAGCCTGATAAGGACACTTCTCGCCCAACACCACCGGAATTTCACGCGACTCGACGCGGTTGCAGG
>JBMFUH010000253.1:0-8237 GCA_049966735.1 Isosphaeraceae bacterium | reverse complement strand
CTGGACGCGGGCTGCGGCCCCGGTCTCGTGAGCGCGGCACTTCTGGAAGCTGGCCTCCGGGTTGTCGGCGTGGACCTGTCGCGAGAGATGATCGACCGGGCGCGGGAGCGCTGTAGCCGCTGGAGCGAAACCGCTGCCTTCCACCAGGTCTCGCTCTTCGACCGCTTGCTGGACGACCTCGCTCCCTTCGACGGCACGCTTTCGCGCTACGTGCTGCATCACGTGCTCGAGCCGTCCGCCTTTGTCGAACGTCAGGCGAGCCTGCTGCGGCCTGGCGGTACCCTCGTGTTGTGCGACCACGTCACCGACCCCGATCCCGAAAAGGCCGCTCACCACGAGGCGATGGAGAAGGCCCGCGACCGCACTCATACCACGAATCTGACCGGTGGCCGGCTGGTCGACCTGCTCGCCGCGGCCGGGCTTGACCAGATCGATCTGATCGAGGAATCGTTCGAGCTCGACTTCGACGAGTGGTTCGATCGCGGCACGCCTCAGGTCTCGAAGGAGAGCGTTCGGAGCATGCTCCTGGATGGCCCCGACATCCGCACCTTCCGCCCGGCTCTCCAGCCTGACGGCTCCATTCGAATCGCCGGCATCCGGGCCATTGTCCGGGGCCGGAAACCCTCCCGCACCAGCGGTGAGTAATCTGCCAGTGGGCAGTTGTCGATTGCCATCTGCCATCTGCCATCTGTCATTTGTCATCCATCATTCGTGAGCGTTCCTCATGTCTCCCTCGGTTCGTGATCTGACTCGTTTGGAACTTGAGTCCAGGCAATCCCTGCTGGAGGCCCCGGAAGCCGAGCTGCGATCCTGGATGGCAAACCACAATCAGCCCGCGTACCGGGTTCGCCAGGCGCTGGAGTGGCTCATCAAACGCCGGGCGACATCGTTCGAGCAGATGTCCAACATTCCGATCGCGCTGCGACAGCAGCTTGACGATTCATGGCGCCTTTTCAGCACGGATGTCGCTTACCACGGAATCTCTCCCGACGGAACGCACAAGCTCCTACTCGAGTGTCGGGATGGCAAGCGGATCGAGTGCGTCCTGATGGCCGAAGACGAGAGGCGAACCGTCTGCGTCAGCACCCAGGTCGGTTGTGGAATGGGTTGCGTCTTCTGCGCCAGCGGCTTGAAAGGCGTCGAGCGGAACCTGACCGCGGTCGAGATCATGGAACAGGTCCTCCAATTGCGTAACCTACTGCCTCCCGAGGAGACGGTGACCCACATCGTGGTCATGGGGATGGGAGAGAGCCTGGCAAACCTCGACAACCTGATCGCCGCGCTGGACTGGCTTTGTTCACCGGAAAAGGGGCTGGGCCTGAGCCAGCGCAGAGTGACGATCTCGACTGTAGGCCTTCCCGAGAAGATCCGGAAGCTGGCTTCCCTCAACCGGCAGTATCATCTGGCGGTCTCGTTGCACGCTCCGACGGAGGAACTGCGCAGCGCCCTGGTTCCGGCGAACGAGAAGATCGGCTTGAGCGCCGTTCTCGAGGCGGCTCACCTGTATTTCCGGACGACCGGCAGGCAAGTCACCTTCGAGTACGTCTTGCTGCACGGCGTGAACGATCGGCCCCAGGACGCGCGGGCGCTCGCGGGGCTGCTCCGGGGACGTAAGGCGCATGTCAATCTCATACCTTACAATCCGGTCGCGGGCCTGGCGTACGAGCGCCCGGAGCCCGGGGCGATCCAGCAATTCGTGGAAACCCTGCGTCATGGAAGCGTGAGTGCGACGGTACGCCATAGCAAAGGTTTGACGATCGACGCCGCCTGCGGGCAGCTTCGCCGCCGCCTGGAGGTGCTTGAAATCAGTGGGAAAGCATGAGAGGATTGCCCCGACGACCTGGACTGCCGCTCGTGATGGAAAAGATATCATGGCCGATTACACTCCCACTCAGGGCCGTTATCTCTCGTTCATTCAGGCCTACACGAATCTCCACGGATATCCCCCGGCCGAGTCCGAGATCGCCGCGGCCTTCTGCGTTACACCGCCGTCGGCGCACCTGATGGTGAAGACGCTGGAAAAGAAAGGGCTGATTCTGCGTCACCCGGGCCAGCCCCGTTCGCTGGAGGTTCTCGTGCCGGAAGACGAGATTCCACCGTGGAATCGCGGCAAGTCGTCCGTCACTCCCTCACGCCCGAAGAAGAAGGCGACTCGCGCTCCCAGGCCTGCCCCGGCGCCACCGGCCAACCTGTACGTGCTCTCGGTTTTCCTGTCGGGAGGGCCGATGAGCGCGAAATTCGCGAACAAGATCATCTACCGCGTGATCGAGATCCGCGGCGACCAAACGCTCGAACAGCTCCACCAGGCCATTTTCGAGGCGTACGATCGCTTTGATCAGCATGCGTATGAGTTTCAGCTTGGCAAGCGTCCATTCGATTCCGACGGACCCAATTACGGAACTGCCGAGTCCACGCTCAGAAAGAAGAGCGGCGGCGACGCCCGCACGACAACGCTGGACGACCTGAATCTGAAGCAACAGCGCGCCTTCGGTTACTGGTTTGATTTCGGCGACGACTGGTATCATCAGGTCCAGGTGGAGCGGATCGAACAGGCCATCCCCACGGTCACCTACCCGCGGGTGATCAAGCGGGTGGGCAAGTCCCCACCGCAGTATCCGGATAAATCGAGGGACTGAAAGATCGAAGAAGCATCAAACATGAAGAAGAAGCGTAAACGAACCGCCGCGAGAAGCGCGCCCGCCGCGAGCGGAAGAAGAAGTACAGGACGGTTTTCATCAACGGCAAGCAAAAGCAGGTGTTGCGGGAACCGATGATCGAGGGTTTGCCCGTCGACGAATTCATCGCCCGGAACGCCGATCCCATCTGGCTGCATCAGAACGAGATCTGGGAACTGATGCCTTCCGATGACGACCTGTGAGATGAGGCCGCGGCGCGTCGCGAAAGCCACGGCTCACCCCAGCCTGGCCTCGACTCAGGGCGTGCTCAGTCAGCGCTCGAGTCGACTGCTGCAATGGCACGAGTTGGCCGAGCCGCCCACGTTCACCATCCGAGGCCCGCGCCGGCCCCACACGGTCCCGGAGGCCAGTAACGACGCCGTCACCAGCGCCAAGACGACCAGGGCGGCCAGGATGATCACGGTTCGCGAAAACAATTGCATGATCTATCGCCTCACAATTCCCTTGGAATCGATTGCCGAATTGAAGCGCTGCCGGAAGTCCTTCAACCTGAGCACGGGACGTTCGGCCGGAGAGAGGGAAAGGACATAACTCACCAGGGCCCATCGGTCGCGGTTGTCCGGGATGAGCGATTCGGCCGACGGCATCGGGGTGCCGGTCAGGCCGCTGAAGATGGTGCGGTAGACATGTTCGGGCGTATGGCCGTTCTTGAACTGCCATTTGTAGGTCAGGTCGGCCGCCGCGATGGGGAAATCCCAGTAATCCTTCAAGGTTGCCGCCGAAGGGCCGTCGCCCAGGCCCTTCTCGCCATGGCAATTGTTGCAGCCGGCGGTCTTGTACAGCTCGGCGCCGCGCGTGGTCAGGGAGGCCAGATCATCCGGCCGGGGCGGAATCGGCAGTAACTCGGGCTTCCGCGCTGTTTGCCAACGCTCCGTGAGCACCTCGGAGAAGGTGACCAGATAGCGGGCGACATCGTGGATCTGCCCGGTCGTGAGGAACTGTCCCCAGGCGGGCATGGAGCTATTCCGAACTCCGACGCGAATGGTCCGCTCGATGTCCTCGAAGCTGGGCGCCTGGCCGCTCTTGGTGGAGCGGAACTTGTACCAGCCCTGGCGGAAATCGCGCGGCTTGACGTCCAGCCCCGCCGCCAGGAAACCATTGCCGTCCCCGAGGGCACCGTGACAAACCAGGCATTGCTGCTGGTAGACGACCTGCCCGCGCTTGACCGCCTCCGGCTCGGGCAGGCCCTCGGGCAGAGGAGGCGGCTGCTTGTTGGGCTGGTACTTCTCGGGCTTGGCGACGCCCGGCCGCACCGACCACTGGCTCGAACGATCCTCGGAATAAGCGCCGCGAACCTGGGGACTCAGGTTGTTCTTCGCCCAGCCGCCGCGACAGGCGAAGCCCGGGCCGAAGGTGTCGTAGAGCTGGAAGAACTGGAATGCCTTGGCGTCGGTCAGGACCTCGCGGACCTCATGGTAGAACCGCTCGAACGTATACTCGAAGCCCGCGCCCTGCCCGCCGATCAGATAGATCCGCTCGCGCACCGGATCAATCAGCGCCTCGCGATGGAACAAGTAGCGATAATAGGGGCTGTCGGGCCCGCCGCAATAGTCCAGGAACTCGATCCAGGGCGCCGGTGAGGCGGGATCGATCTCCGCCAGACGATCCTTGACGTTGATCCCGTGGACCCCTCCATACTTCTCGAAGAAGTCAGGGAACATCGTGTCCATCCATTTATGTTCACCGACGACATGACCGATGGTGAAGCCGAAGCTGGCCAGGGTGTGCGTCTCCCACCGCGAGCCCGGCGCCCAGTGGAAGATCGAGCCCCCCTTCGGTCCATCCCACTCGGTTCCCCCGTAGGCCTCGACCTGATGCTCGATCACCTTGTTGGCGAAACACCAGAAGACGAAATCCAGCCAGCGCTCGTCCCCGGGCACCAGCGTGAGCGTCTCCGTATTGAGATCGTGATCGGGGTTGTAGCTGGTGCGAATCCCCTTGGTCCGCCTGGCCCATTCCTGCCGATCCCAGGCAAAGCCGCTGATGTGATGATATTTCGCTAGAGCGGTCCGGCGGCCCAGCACATAGGAACCGGCTGCCGCGACGGCCACGCACCCGATCAGAGCCAGACCACCCAAGACATTTGCCCTGGTCATTCTGCCTCCCACAATTGTTTCGGCACGCCCGGTTCGTCCACCGGACAACCAAACCCATCTTGCTTCCATGCTAACCGGTTCTCTCTGGATATCAATATCCAGTTGTCTTCTTGGGTGAATTCTCATTCGCCATTCCGTCGCCCCTTGAATGGAGTCCCACGGATGGCGGAGACGAACAGCACATCGTGCTGATATCTTGCTATGTCTTGGCCCTTTACAGGGGGGGCGGTGTCTGATAGGCTCGCCCATGGAGGCATTGACGGGTCGAAGACCGAGCCTGGCGGATACGATCAGAGGGAATCGGGGACGATGAGCTCTCAAGCCGAAGTCCATTCGATCGAGGCGCTCAAGGACTTCCGGGCCGTGCTGGCGCTCTACTCGGAAGAAACGCTGGCCGCGCTGGGCGCCGTTGACGCGGAGGTCCGCCGGACCGTGCACTGGCTCCAGCAGGATCGACCCTATTACTGGCAAGAGCAGATCAAGCGCCGGCGCGAGGCGGTCGCGTCCGCCAAGTCGGAAGTGTTTCGCCGCCAGCTCCAGAAGAAGCCCGACTACTCGCCATCGATGAGCGAGCCGGTCGAGAATCTCCGCCGGGCCGAGGCCAGCCTGGCGGACGCCGAGAAGCGGCTGCTCAACGTCCGCAAGTGGCAGACGCTCTTCAACCAGGCGGTGCTGGAATACCACGGCAGCGCACAGCGGCTCAAGGACCTGGCCGCGTCCGATCTTCCACGGGCGGTGAACGCCCTGGTGCGGATCATCGACGCCCTTGAAGCCTATCTTCAGGCGGCGTCTCCCTCGGGACTGGGGCCGGCCCCGGTGTCGTTGGGGCAATCCAGTGCGCCAGTGGCCGCGTCAGCCGAGTTCGAGACGATCGCCAACCAGGTTCTGGACGCGGAGCCTCCTCCACAACCAGCGCCGGCGTCGACCGCGGCGGGTGCAGACGAAGGCCGCTCGACGGAACCGAATGAATCCCCAGAGGCCGGCGACTGAACCGGAATCGTTCCCCCACAATACCGAGGTGACAACGCATGCCCAACGCGAAGGTCATGGCGGGTTCAAGCCGATTGAAGCAGACGCTCCGCGGACTCAAGGACCAGTGGCTCGTCACCGAGGCGACCTGGAGCGACGTGGTTCGCCGGAAGTTCGAGGATCGCTACCTGGCGCCCATCGATCCAGCCGTCGATGCCGCGGTGAATGGAATGCAAAAGATCGCCGAGATTCTCGACCAGGTTCGCCGCGATTGTTCCGACCGGAGTGAGTCATTGTGAGCACGTCGACTTCCCTGCGCACCACGCCCCAGAGCGGCCCGGCCCCGTCCTCTGAAGTCCTGGCGTCCTCCTTGCCCACCGGCGAGCCCGAGCTGATCGCCCGCGAGCGCGCGGCCCTCCATGAGTTGCTGGAACTGGTGGCCCAACGAGCTCAGGCCGAGGCGGAAGCAAGCGGCACGCGCGACGGCAACGATGCCCGGATCGATGCCGAATACGCGAAGACGCGGCAGGGACTGATCGAGAAATACGTGACCCTTGATCGCGAGACGCGCCAGGAGGACGAGCGGAGACGAAGAAGAATCGTCGAAGCAGCCATGGCGGGCGAGGCCAGGGCCAAGGCCGAATTCGCCACGCTCAGCCGGCAGATCGCCAGCGAATTCGATAGCCTTCGCGAGACCGCCCGCAACGAGCACAACCGGGCGCGCAAAGACGCCGCCAGCCAGCTCGACGCCGGCAACCGGAAGGCGGCTCACGAGTACAAGCAGGCCCTGACGCCGATCAAGGAGGCCGAGGCGATCGCCGACGGGTTCGCGGCGCGCCTCGCCACGTTGGCCGCGGAGTATGCCAAGTTCAAGCTCAACCCCGAGCCTCCGTCCCCAACGCGAGAAACATACACCAAGTTCGAGAAGCCGGGGGACGAGGTCTTCGATCGGCTGGCCAAGATGGAGCCCCCCTTGAAAATCCTCGAGGGGCTGATCATCCCCAAATCGATGAAAGGAGCGCGCGAGGCCTGGGTCTTCATCGTCCCCCTGATCGCCTGCGTGGGCATTGCCCTGGCGATGGGCCTCGAGGTGACCGCCATCGCCGGGCTGGCCGTCACCGGGCTGGCGATCGGCGGCCTCTTGCGAACCTGGCTCGCCCAGGTCGCGCGCCAGCAACTCGAGCGGCTCTACAACCCGCTCATGCAATCTCTGGCCGACGCGCGCGGGCTCAACGCGTATTGCAAATCCCTGGCTGACGCCCGGTATTCCGAGGAGCGGAAGCGGCTGGCCAAGCGCAACGAGGAGGAGCTGAAGCGGGCCAAGGAGGCGCACGAAGGGGCCATCGCCACCGGCGAGGCGACCCGCGACGAACATCTCCGCCGGATCAACGAAGACTACGCCCGGCAGATGGTCGAGGTGCAGACCAGACAGGCCAACGAGATGAACGCCGCGGTCCGCGACCACGAGCGGCGCATGGCCGAGATCCCCGCCGAGTCGGAACGGAACCTCGCCAAGCTCGAACACGAGTACAAGACCTTCAAGGAACAGGTGAGAACCCGATACGAGAAAAAGTGGACCGCTCTCGCCGAGCGCTGGTCTGAAGGCATGAAGCACGTCACGGCGGAGCTGGCCGAGGTCGCGCGGGGCGTGGATCAGCTCGGACCGGCCTGGGACAATGCCGCCTGGACCGACTGGGAACTCCCCCGGCAGGTGCCGCCGGTCATCCGCTTTGGCACCATTTCCCTTGCGCTCGAAGCCCTGCCCCAGGGAGTCTCCGCCGACGCCAGGCTCAACGAGGGCATCGCGCGGCGGTTCGATCTTCCCGCCTTGCGGCCGTTTCCCGCCTCGGCCAACCTGCTGATCGAGACCCCGGCCGAGGGCCGGACCGCGGCGCTCGCGGTGCTTCAGGCCTCGATGTTTCGTATCCTCACCAGCCTGCCGCCGGGCATGGTCCGGTTCACGATCGTTGACCCGATTGGCATCGGCCGCAATTTCGGCGCTTTTCTGCACCTGGCCGACTACGACCCCGCACTCGTCAACAACCAGGTCTGGACCGATCCCCGCCAGATCGACGAGCGGCTGGCCGAGCTGGAAGTGCACATGGAGACCGTGACCCAGAAGTACCTCCGCAACGAGTACCCCACCATCGAGGCCTACAACGCCGTGGCGGGCGAGGTTGCCGAGCCCTATCGCGTGCTGGTCGTCGCCGACTTTCCCACCAAGTTCGACGAGAAGTCGGCCGGCCGCCTGGCCGCCATCGCCGCTGGCGGCGTTCCTTGCGGGGTGCTCGTGCTCGTGGCCGTCGATACCTCCCGGGCGCTGCCGTCGGGCTTTGGACTCGGGGACCTCCAACCTTATTGCGCTCACCTCACCTGGCAAGGCGGTAAGCTTGCCTGGGATGATCCCGACCTGGCCCGCTTCCCACTGGAGCTCGACCCGCCGCCCCCCTCGGAATTTGCCTCGGCCCAGATTCAC
>JBMFUH010000252.1:3562-8256 GCA_049966735.1 Isosphaeraceae bacterium | reverse complement strand
GCACGTTCAAGCGCCAGAACGGCATGCACATCAACGAGGAGAAAACGACGGCCTGGGTCGTCCGCCGCAATGATGACGGCAGCGTCCGGATCGTGATCCACCAGGGGAGCCGTTTCACGGCTACCTCGGTGGTCGACACGCTCAAGAACCTGTTCAAGAAACAGGACAAGCAGCCCATGCAGTACCACATCGGCTACATCGACCTCTTCCCCGACGGCCGGATCGGGCCGGACGCCGAGCAGGGCTACCGGATCATCCCCGCCAACCTCTTTCCGCGTCTTCCCGAGAGCGCCGAGCAGGCCAGGGCCGGATGGTCCCAGCGAGACGCGCAAATGGGCCTGGAATTCCGCTACGCATCCCTCCAGGCCAACCCCGACGGCTGGACGTTCCACGGCGACCGCGCCGGGCCCGAGAAGAAAATCTACGGCATGACTATGGATTCAACAATCCACTTCGACGCGAAGCGGGGTGCCGTCCGGGGGATCGAGGAGGAATTCACGCAGGATTACGGCTTCAAAGGAACGGGAAAGGGCTCAACCGAATTGACCAGCGTGGAGAAACGCGATGCGGATTGGCTCAGAGCATTTGCCCCGGCAGCCGACCGCTACTTCGCCGCGTACAAGGCGTACGACAAGGCGACGGAAGACGCCTCGAAAGACGCCAAGAAGGCTCAAACCCTCCTGGCCGACGCCAAGTCGCTGCTCGAGAAGGCGCGCGACGCGATCGACCAGCCGATCTTCCGCGAGCAGCTTGACCGCCAGATCACCGAGCACAAGAGCATGGCCAGCTACTATGCCGATTCGGCGCAGCGCCGGGCCAAGGTCATCGACAAGCCGGCCGCCGATTGGGAACTGAAAGGGCTCGACGGCAAGACGCACAGGCTGGCCGACTACCGGGGCAAGGTCGTGGTGCTCGACTTCTGGTATCGCGGCTGCGGCTGGTGCATCAAGGCCATGCCTCAAGTCAACGCCCTGGCCGAACAGTTCCACGACCGTCCGGTCGCCGTCCTGGGCATGAACACTGACCGCAAGGAAGACGACGCCAAACTCGTGGCCGATGTGATGAACCTGAAGTACCAGACCCTCCGCGCCCTTGGCATTCCCGAGAAATATCACGTGCAGGGTTTTCCGACGTTGATCCTCATCGACCCCGAAGGCAAGGTGCGCGACGTGCACGTGGGCTACTCGCCGACCCTCCGGGCCGATGTGGCGAAGGCCATTGAAGTGCTGCTGCCGGGGAAGTGACCTGTGCCGCCCGCTCGCGGCCCCGAGGAGGCCCGGGTGCTGGAAGGGATTCGCCAAGGGATCGAGGATATGCAGGCAGGGCGCACGCTCAGTCTGGACGAATTCAAGCAGCACGCTCGCTCGCGGCAAGGGATCAAGGCGTGAAATACCGATTACGAGTCACTGCCCGTGCTGTCGCCAACGCGGATGAGGCTCATGCGTGGATTTCCCAGGGGGGCGAGGCGGCACCGGCGTGCGTGGCTTGGGAGGGGGGCCGGCGGGTTTGTCATCGAGCTGCTTGAGCAGCCAGTCGAGACCGTCGAGATTGTCTTGCAATCGCTCCTCGGCGTCGTCCTGAGTATGGCCGAGGATGCCGATGGGCCCCTTGTAGCCGCTGTCTCGGATCGTCCTGAGCAGCGCCAGGTCGTGCTCCCCCTGGCCCAGGGGAAGGATCATCCGGCCCACCTTGTCTCCGCCGGTGTCCATACCGTTCAGGTTGAGCGCCGCCAGATAGGGCTTCATCATTTGCAGGAGGGCCGGGAAGCGGTCGAGATGCTCGTGGCCGTGGTGCAGGTTGTACACCATGCCGACCCTCGTGACGCCCTGCGCCTTCAACTTCTTGATGATGGCGATCTGGTTTTCGGGCTCGCCGAACCAGCCGCCGTGGTTGTAGAGGGCCAGCGTGCAGCCGATCTTCGCCGCCTCGTCGGCCAGCGGCTTCAGCCTGGCCACGGCCGCATCGACACGCCGCTCTTGCTCGGCGCCGGTCGCGCGGTCGGCGCCGAAGTCGAGCAGGACCCAGAGCTGGGCCTTGACATGATGCCGCTTGAGAACGTCGAGGATGATCCGCGACTCGCGGTTCAGCTCGCTGGGAGCCACCCAGAAGGCATCCAGGGAGACGCCGTGCCGCTTGAGGGCCTCGACCTCGGCGTCGAAGGTGGGAATATGCTCGGCCCGCCAGTCGTAGGCGAAGTGCTTGAACCCCAGGCGCTCGAGCATGGCCGCCCGCTCCTCGGGCCCGCGCTTCTTGGAGTCAAACGGCACAATGCACCAGGCGATGAGGTTGTCGCGAGCGAAGAGCTTGGCGGCCTCCGGAGCCTGGGCCCGCGCTGGCGTGCAGCCGATCAAAAACCAGGAGGCCGGTAGCCCCGTAATGAGGAGGAGAATCCCTCGCAAGGAACGATTTTCCAGCGTGCGCCGGATCATGGGCAGTACCTCGAGGCAGGGCCACGCTTCTCCGTGTTCCGGGAGACACCGCGAGGCAAGGGAACATGACACAGCGTTTGAAAGTATCCCAGACTGCCGGCGAGGGCAACGGGTTGTAGGCGTATGCCTCGGGACTTCGTGCTCTTGGTACCCTTTGTGGCTCGACCGGTTCTTCCGGATCGACCGTATTCAGAGAGGCCTGGCGATCTTCGCTCTGCCCCATGGTCTGTCCGACTGGTACAATGACCTCGTCATCCGTGCGATGTTCGAGGAGGTCTCGCGATGGCGATTACCGTCGAAGCAATCTACGAAAATGGCGTCCTCAAGCCGGCCCAGCCGCTGCCCTTGCAGGAGCATGAAAAGGTGCAGATCACGATCAAGCCGGCCATGAGCCATGTGCGACGATCGGCCGGGTTGATGAGGTGGACCGGCAGCCAGGAGGACGCTGACTTCATCGCCTTGAGTTCCGAGCTCGATCCGCAGGTTGACACATGACCTATACCGACTTACCCGCCGGCGCGGCCGTTTTCCTGGACGCCAGCGTGTTCATCCACCACTTCGAGCCGAACGCCCTCTACGGACTGCCCGCCACGGAGTTGCTCGAACGCATCGAAAGTCAAGAAATCTCCGGCATCACCACCACGCACGTCCTCAGTGAAGTGGCTCACAGGCTGATGACGCTCGAAGCCATGCAGACGTTCGGCTGGAAGTCGGCCGGTGTCGCCCTCCGGCTTCGGAACCACCCGGCCCAGGTGCAAACCCTGAAGCGGTTTCGCCAGGCCATTCAGGACATTCCACTGTTCGCCGTTCAGATGATTTCGCCAGGCCATTCAGGACATTCCACTGTTCGTCGTTCAGATGATCACGCTCGACCCTCCCTGGGTGGATCTTGTCGCCGAGGTGAGTCAGCAGACCGGCCTTTTGCATAATGATGCCCTCATCGTCGTGGCGATGCGGCTGCATGGGCTGGCCAACCTGGCCAGCGCCGACGCCGACTTCGATCGCGTGCCGGGGATCACGCGCTATGGGCCGGTCTGAGTTTCCCCGACCTGTGTGGAGAAACCAGAAACCGTCCACGTGGGCTCGAGGCGAAGAATGTTTAATGATTGTGCTACAACAAAGCCGCGCCTCCGTGACCAGACTTTTCCAGGAGTGATCGGAAAGATACGACGGCCGGTGCCGGCAGGGATCCTTGAGCAACCTTGGGAGAACCGTGAAACACCAGGCCGGGTCCCGGAGTATCTTGTTGAACTGGGTCTGGCTCATGCGAGCGCGAGGGAGCCAGTGGAGTCGCTGGGAGTGCCCGGCGCTGCCTTGGGCTGTCCGGGTAACCTTGCGCCGCGTGCGGGAGGCTCGACGAGGCACGAGCCGCCGGGCCCGAATGATTGCGGGAAGATCGCAAGTCGAGGGGTACTCTCATGGCTCACATCGTGCGTCCGTGGCTTGTTCTGGGGCTGGCTCTGTGTTCGGCGTCTTCATGGGCGGTCGCGGCGGATGGCGTGCTGCCCCCGGCTCGCCGCTGGATTCCCGAACAGGCGGTGGCCGTGCTCGAGGTTTCCCAGCCCAGGGCCGTTCTCGACCTGGTGCTGGGCAAGAAGGTCGCCGACCAGGTCACGGCGCAACCGGCCTACAAGGCCCTGGAGCAATCGGCCGGGTTCCAGAGGTTCGTCCAGGTGGTCGGGTTCCTCGAAGGGCAACTTGGCACCGAGTGGAAGCCCGCGGTCTACAAGCTGCTTGAGGGAGGCGTGACCGGCGCGGTGTTGCCCGGCGGCGGCATCGTTTTATTCATCGACTCCGGAGACGAGGAGCTCCTGAGCCGGCTGCACGAAATCGTGCTTCAAGGCACGCGAGACGAGGCTGAGAAGAACGGCCAGCCTGACCGCGTGGCGTCCAAGGAGGTGAAAGGCGTCACGGTCTGGACGTTCAACGGCACCGAGGCCCATGCAATCTTCGGTAAGCGGCTGGTGCTGGCCAGCAACGCCAGGACGCTCGAGGCCGTGCTCGAACATCGCGAGCATCCCGACCGGGCCAGCATTGACGCCTCGGCCCGTTACCAGGCCGCGAAGAAGGCCGCGGGACAGGAAGCGGCCGCCACGGCCTACGCCGATCTGAAAGCGCTCAAGCAGATTCCCAGGCTGTCGAAGGCACTGTCCCAGGGCGAGAACCCGATGGGCGAGCTGCTCTTCTCCGGCATCAGGGAGACGCTCAAGAATTCGTCGTGGCTGGCGCTGGCGCTCTCGATCAAGGGGCAGTCATTGGCGCTCT
>JBMFUH010000252.1:0-3552 GCA_049966735.1 Isosphaeraceae bacterium | reverse complement strand
GTCGGGGGCGGCCTCGGCGTTCATGAGCCCCACCGGGTCTGCCGGCGCGCTGCCTATCCTCTGCGTGCCGCGGCAGCTCGCCGGGATTTCCCTCTATCGCGATCTGCATGCGTTCTATGCGGCCAAGGATCAGCTTTTCCCCGAGCGCACCTCCGGCCTCATCTTCTTCGAGAACATGATGGGCATCTTCTTCAGCGGCCGTGACCTCAACGAAGAAATCTTCGGCGAGACCTGTCCCGAGGTCCGGCTGGTGGCCGCGGCCCAGCAGTACGACAAGGCTTTGGGCGCCCCGCGGGTGCGGATTCCCGCGTTCGCGCTGGTGCTCCACATGAAGCACGCCGACGAGTTCGCCCGCGTGGCCGAGGATGCCTGGCAGAAAGCGATCGGATTGACGGCGATCACCCGGGGCCAGCAGGCCGAGCCCGGCCTGATCATCGACCGCGAGGACTATCACGGCGTCCGCTTCAGCTTCGCCACCAACGCGCGAGGCAAGAACGAGGACACGACTCACTTGCCCTCCCGATTCAACTTCAGCCCCGCGCTGGCGCACGTGGGCGACAGCTTCGTGCTCTCCTCGACCGTGGGACTGGCGCGCGATCTGATCGACGCGCTCCAGAAGACGGCGAAGACGGTGCAACCTCTGGCCGGCACACACACCCTGGTCTCCGCCGACGGAGTGCAACTTGGAAACGTGCTCAAGGCCAACCGGGAAGCGCTCATCGAGCGGAACATGATCGAGAAAGGACATGTGCGGGATCAGGCCGAACACGAGGTCGACGCGCTCACGGCGATCGCCCGGTTGATCGGTAGCGCGACTCTGACCGGCCAGGCGCGCGACGGCCTGTCACGGGTCGAGTTGGGCGTGAACCTCAACCTGCCCTGAAGCCGCGAAGGGAGGGCTGCCATGATCGCTGACTCTGCAATGTCGGGGCTCGACCCTGCATGGGCCTGGGCTCCATATCGGCCTGACGCCCGGTGTCCCTGGAACCTGCGCCGGGCGGCTCACCTCTACCGCCGCGCCGCCTTCGGCGCGTCCTGGGGCCAGCTTCAGCAAGCCCTCAAGGACGGTCCCGCGCGTGCGGGCGACCGGCTGATCCGACCCGAGGCCGACGTGACGGCGTTTCTCGAGACGTTTGACCATTACGAGGACGAGGCCATTGACCCAGGCTCGGACTCGGCCGACACGTTCCGCGAGTGGTGGCTGCGCAGGATGATCCAGACGCCCCACCCCCTGCTGGAGAAGATGACCCTGTTCTGGCACGGTCACTTCGCCGCACGCAGTTTCCCGGTCAAAAACGGCCGGCTCATGGCGCGGTACGTCCGATCTCTGCGGACGCACGCGCTGGGGAGGTTTCAACCGCTGCTCGCGGCTGTCGTGGCCGATCCCGCCGTGCGGCTCTCGTACAATACCGCCGCCAACAGGCGCGGGATGCCCGACATTTCCCTGGCGCGGAGCTTGCTGGAGCAGTTCACGCTCGGCCCCGGCGTGGCCACGGAGCGCGACGTGAGCGAGACAGCGCGCGCGCTCTCGGGTCTGACCGTTCTGCGGAATCAGTCGCGATTGCTCGCGCGCAACCATGACGGCGGAACGAAGACCATCCTGGGCGAGACCGGCAACTGGACCGAGGCCGACGTCGTGCGGCTGGCCTCGAAGCACTCCGCGACGGCAAGGCATCTGGCTCGCCTGCTGTATCGCTGGTTCATCTCCGAGGCCGATGAGCCAACCGACGCCCTGCTGGCGCCGTTGGCCACATCTTTCTCCCGCGACGGTGACCCGGGCAAGCTGGTCGAGACGGTCCTCCGGTCCAACCTCTTCTTCTCGGACGCGGCCCTGGGGCGGCGGATCAAGAGCCCGCTGGAGTTCGCGCTCGGGATGATCGTGGGCCTGGAAGGGCTGGTCTCGACGTCGCGCCTGGCCGCCGATCTGGACGGGCTGGGTCAAGACCTGGCCGAACCGCCGACCTCGGCCGGCTGGCAAGGAGGAACGGCCTGGATCAACCCTTCCACCGTGGTCGGCCGGGCCAACCTGGCCGCGTCGCTCCTGTCCAGCGGCGGGCCGTACGGCGCGGGGCTTGATCCACGGAAGGTGGCGAAGGCCCATGGCTTCGGCTCGGCCGACAAGGCGGCCCGCTGGCTCATTGACCTGTTGATCCAGGGAGACGTGCCTGCTTCCGTCCAGCGGTTGCTGGTCGAGTCGGCCAGGCAGGGGCAGAGCGAGACGCTCCGACGGCTCACGCACACGATCGTCACACTTCCCGAATACCAGCTCGCCTGAGGAGGCCCTCCGATGTGGAATGCTCTGCACAGCCGGCGCGAAGTCTTGAAGTCGCTTCTCGGAGGTTCGTCGCTCCTGGCGCTCTCTCCGACCGCCCCGGCGTTTCTGGGCCGCGCCGCCCTGGCGGCCCGCTCCAATCGCGCCCTTCGAGACACGGTGCTGGTTGTCGTCCAGCTCGCCGGCGGCAACGACGGTTTGAACACCGTCGTCCCATACGGCGACGACCTCTACGCGAAGAGCCGCTCGACACTCCGGCTTCCCGCCAGCAAGCTGCACCGAATCGACTCGCTGCTTGGCTTTCATCCGCGGATGGAAGCCCTCGCGAGGCTCTTCGATGAGGGCCTTTTGAGCGTCGTGCAAGGCGTCGGCTATCCCAACCCCAACGGCGACCACATCGAGTCGATGCACATCTGGCAAACGGCCGACCTGTCGACCCACGGCGAGACGGGCTGGATCGGCCGGACCGTCGACCATCATGCCGGCGCCCGCATCGGGGGCATTCCCGCGGCGTTCGTTGGCCAGATCCGCCGGCCGTTCGCGCTGAGCGCCGCGCGGGCGATCATCCCCACGATCAGCTCGCTCGACGACGGCCTACTTCACGAGCCCGGAACCGCTGGCCCGGCCGACCTGCATACACGGATATCCGCCGCGGAAGCCGCGCGCGGAGACGCGCCCTTTCTTGACTTCCTCCGCAAGACGACGCTGGCCGCGTACCAGAACAGCCAGACCATCGAGCGGGCCGCCGCCTCGGCCTCGACGGGCGAGGGGGATTATCCGCCACTCCTCCTGGCCAGATCACTGCGGCTCGTCGCGCGGTTGATCCGCGCCGATCTGGGTCTGCGGATCATCTACACGGAGCTGGGGGGTGAGCAGCCGGGCGGCTTCGACAACCACGCCAACCAGGCCGACAACCACGCGGCGCTCTTGCACCACCTCTCCGAATCGGTGTCGGCCTTCGTCCGCGACCTCAAGCGTGACGGCCTGCTGGATCGCGTGCTCCTGATGACGTTCTCCGAGTTTGGCCGCACCGTCCGCGAAAACGGCCGCCGGGGCACCGACCACGGCTCGGCCGCCCCACTCTTTCTGGCGGGAGGAAAGGTAACAGGCGGACTCATTGGCCCACATCCGAAACTCTCGGAGAACGAGGGAGGAGACGGACTGAAGCACCACACCGATTTCCGCCGCGTTTACGCGACCGTGCTCGATCGCTGGCTGGAAATCGACAGCGTGCCAGTTCTGGGGGCTCGGTTCGAACCGGTGGGTGTGCTGCGCACGTG
>JBMFUH010000251.1:0-8266 GCA_049966735.1 Isosphaeraceae bacterium | reverse complement strand
ACACGCTGGGGATCGATCCGGACGAGATCCTGGCGATCAGCGCCAAGACCGGTTCCGGCGTGCCGGAGGTCTTCCGGGCGATCATCGCGCGGGTCCCAGCCCCCTCGGGCGATCCGCGGGCGCCTTTGCGGGCGTTGATCTTCGATTCCAAGTTTGACGACTACCAGGGGGTGATCACCTACGTCCGGGTGGTGGACGGCGTGCTCCGGGTGGGTCAGAAGATCCGGCTCATGGCCGGGGGTACCGACTACGAGGTGACGGGTCTGGGGCGGTTTCGACCGCAAGAGGTCCCCTGCGACGAGCTCGGCGTCGGCCAGGTGGGCTACGTGATCGCCAACATCAAACAGCTTTCGGACGTCCGGATCGGCGACACGATCACCCAGTTGCCCGGCGCGGCGGCGCTCGCGCTAGCCGGCTATCACGAGCCGGTGCCGATGGTCTTCTGCGGCCTCTTTCCCGCGTCGTACAACCAGTTCGAGGACCTCCGCACCGCCCTCCAGAAGCTGGCCCTCAACGATTCGAGTTTCTCGTTCGAGCCCGAGACGTCCGACGCCCTCGGCTTCGGCTTCCGCTGCGGGTTTCTGGGCTTGCTCCACATGGAAATCGTCCAGGAGAGGCTGGAACGCGAGAGCAACCTCGACCTGGTCCAGACCGCGCCGAACGTCACCTACGAGATCCTCAACCGTCAGGGAGAAACACTCCACATCTCCAACCCCACCCGGATTCCGGACGCGGGCGAGATCGAGGAGTTTCGCGAGCCCATCGTCAAGGTCGACTTCATCCTCCCCGCTGACTGCATTGGTGCAATCATGCAGCTTTGCGAGGATCGCCGCGGGGTCTACGTCAAGACCGAGTATCTCTCTCCCACGCGAGTGATCTTGACCTATGAGCTGCCGCTGGCGGAGATGATCTACGACCTTTATGACAAGCTGAAGAGCGCCACCCGCGGCTACGGCACCATGGATTACAACATGATTGGCTACCGCGCCGGCGACCTTTGCCGGCTCGACATCCTGGTCGCGGGCCAGCGCGTCGATGCCCTTTCCGTGGTGGTCCACCGCGCCCATGCTGATCGGCGGGGACGGAAACTGGTCAAGAAGCTCAGGGGGGAGATCGAGCGACACCAGTTCGAGGTGGCGATCCAGGCGGCCATCGGCAGTCGGGTGATCGCCCGGGAGACGATCTCGGCCCTGCGCAAGAACGTCACCGCCAAGTGCTACGGCGGCGATATCACCAGAAAACGCAAGCTCCTCGAAAAGCAAAAAGAGGGCAAGAAGCGTATGAAGCAGGTAGGGAACGTCGAGATTTCCCAGGAGGCGTTCCTCTCGGTGCTCGACGACACGGGGGATTGAGCGGCAAACCCTCCGCCAAGGCCTGAAAACCCAGCAGGTGAGCGATGAGTTTCAGGAAGCAGGCAGCATGACCGACCCCACCCTCTCGTCACAGAGCGGTCCGGTCGAGAATCCAGCGGGCAGCGTGGTTCGCCAGACGGTTGACCTGATCGTCGTGCTCTGCCTGGGGGTCTTGCTCTTCCGCACCTTCTCGGCCGAGGCCTACGTGGTGCCGACGGGATCGATGGCGCCCACGCTGCTGGGCCATCATCGGGAACTGACCTGCCCCAACTGCGGCTTCCTGTTCGTCAACGGGGTCGACGAGGATGGCCGTTCGCCCCGGCCGGTCTGTCCCAATTGCGGCAAGACCGAGCTGGATCGACTGCCGGCCGTCGAGTGCAATGGAGACCGGGTGCTGGTTCAGAAGTTCCTCTACGATTTCCGCCCGCCCAGACGCTGGGAAGTGGCCGTCTTTCATTTTCCCGGCGAGCCCACTCAGGCTTACGTCAAACGCGTGGTCGGGCTACCCGGCGAGTCGGTGCGGATCGTCGGCGGCAACGTCTTTATCAACGGCCAGATCGCACGGAAAAGCCGGGAAGAGCTGCGCGGGATGCAGATCTTGGTCCACGACGGCCGGTTCACGCCCGGCGACTCGGACCGATATCCCCGCTTCTTCTTTTTGAGGGGCTGGCCGCGCCACCAGCTCCCCTCCGGCTGGGAACACACCGCCTGTGGGTTTGTTCACAAGCCCGTCGCCCCCGTGGAAGGGAGCTTGGAACCGGAAGACTGGCTGGTCTACCGGCACTGGGACCCTGTGCTCAACCGCTATGGGCCTGTCCGAGATGATTATGCCTACAATGGGGCAGACCTCGAAGCAGACAACATCGTTCCCGACCTCGCGCTCGAGGCCCGGTTGACGGTCGGCCCTGACGTCGAGACCATCTCGGTGCGCATTCGCTCGGGCGCCGATCGCTTCGTTGTTCGCATTCCGGTGCGAGGGCAGGGCAAGCTCGAAGTGGCCCGCAACGAGCGGCGGCGGCACGTGCAGCCGCTGGAGAACGCGCTCGACGATGAGGGGCAGGGGCCCTGGCCGCGCGTCGTCTCGCTCGAGGCCTCGGTGGTCGACCATCGGCTGGCGGCTTTCCTCGATGGGCGGCCCTTGTTTGCGCCGTTGGATTATGATGATCCGGCGACCGGCCCTCCGGCGGACGCCTCGCCGATCGCGCTCGGAGTCCGGGGCGGAACGATGACCGTCTCGGACCTCAAGCTCTACCGCGACGTGTATTACACCAGCACCCTGGGAGGGCCTCCGCGTCATGCCTACGGGGTCAGCGAGCCGTATCGACTGAACGACGACGAGTACTACGTGCTGGGCGACAACAGTCCGGTTTCCAACGATTCCCGGTTCTGGGCTGCCAGCCCCGTGGTGCCCCGGTCCATGTTCCTGGGCAAACCGTTTCTGGTGCACCTGCCCGGACAGGTCGTGGCGCTGGAAGTCTTCGGCCGCTCGGTTTACTGGGTTCCCGACCCAAGGAGAATCCGGTACATTCATTGATTCTGGAACACGGCTCGCCGGAACTCCCCGAGCGGGCGTTTTGATCTGATCGCGACGGGACCGGTCAACCCTCCGGCAGCCCGGATCGTACGAGGAAAAGCCGACGATGGGACGGACCGCCTCCCCCGCTCAAGCCGAAGCATCCCCGCGCAAGAGCGTGAAACACAACGAGCCCCCGGCAACGGAAGGCCACCGAGACACCGTCGAGGCGATCGTCGTGGCCTTCATCCTGGCCCTGGTCGTCCGCGGGTTCGAGGCCCAGGCGTTCGTGATTCCCACCGGCTCAATGGCGCCAACGCTCATGGGCCGACACAAGGAAGTGACCTGCGAACAATGCGGTTTCGTCTTCACGGTCAACGCCTCTCACGAGGTGGAGGGAACCAACCCGGCACCGGTCTACTCGGGCCTGTGCACGAATTGCAGGTATCAGGCAAACAAGCTCACCGACGAGCCCAGCTTCAAGGGCGATCGCATCCTGGTCATGATGTTTCCCTACGACCTCCCCTTCCTCCCCGGAGCCTCCCCGCCCGAGCGCTTTGACGTGGTCGTCTTCCGCTATCCGGAGGAACCGGAGGTCAGTTACATCAAGCGGCTGATCGGCCTCCCTGGCGAGACCATCCGCGTCAAGCACGGCGACATCTATGTCAAGCCCAAGGACGGCCAGGACTTCCGGCTCGAGCGCAAACCCCTGAAACATCAACTGGCCATGCAGATGATCGTGCACGACGACCGCCATCGTCCCAAGGCGATGGCGGGGGACGATCGCTGGCTGCGCTGGCGTTCCCAGTCCCCCGACGGCTGGAAGATGCCCAACCCGAACCGGAGCCTCTATCAGTGCCAGGCGGAATCCGGTGAGAACTGGGTCGAGCTGGACTACCAGAACCTCGTTCCCGATCCCGAGCAGTGGAGCGATGTCCTCGACGGCATCCCACTCCGACATCCCCCGCGATCGAGTCTGATCACCGACTTCTACTCCTACAACACCAACATGACCCAGGCGTACTCTGATCTTCTCGGGGAACCGGCCATGGCCCACTACGCATGGATGCAGCCACACTGGGTCGGAGATCTCACCTTGGAGGCAAACCTCGAAGTCACCTCAAAAACCGGCGAGGTTCGCTTCGAGTTGATCAAGGGAGGCGTTGCCCAGCGCTGCTCCATCAACGTCGCCAGCGGAATCGCGCGTTTCACCCGCGGAGATGAGACCTTGCGCGAACACGCCACGCCGATCAAGGGCCCGGGCCGCTACCAAATCGTCTTCGCCAACGTGGACGACCGGATCACCCTGCTGGTGGATGGCCAGCCCATGGGCGGGGATGGCGTGGAGTATGATCGCGGCGAAACCCCTCTGGTTCCCACCCAGGACGACCTCATGCCGGTCCGGATCGCCGCTCGAGGCGCCTCGGTCAGCGTGAGCGACCTTGTCCTGAAACGCGATATCTACTATACCCAGACCCCAGGTGAGATCGATTACGGAGCCGTGTTTGGAAGGGATAACCCCCGAAGCCCGACAGAGCTCTTAAACTATCTTGCCGATCCGTCTCATTTTTCCAATTTTTCCGAGATCGACGTCCATGAGTACAAGCTGGGCGACGATCGTTACATGATGCTCGGCGACAACAGTCCGCAGAGCAAGGATAGCCGCGGGTGGGACAACGCCGACAAGGACTGGGACGAAGCCTCGCATCGACAGACCTGGGAGGTGCCGCGTAAACTGCTGACGGGAAAGGCATTCTACGTCTACTGGCCGCACGGAGTCCCGTTCTGGCCGGAACTCCTGAGGATCGGCAACGACACCAGGCTGCCGTTTCGACCGTACGTGGAACGGATGAGGTGGATTCGCTAGTGTTAGACTGCCCCGGCAGTCGATCCAGGGAAGTGAGCTGTACCTTTCGCGGTCTCCGGTGCGGTGTTTCCTACGGGAGGGCGAGCCTCCTGGCGAGCCGCAAGAAAGACGGGCTCAGCGGGAGCTTCGCCCTCCCAAAACGGACCAACCATGGCCGCGCGGGGTATAGACCAAACGTTCCAGGGCCGCGATCAAGGAGGATCGAGCCATGCCGCTCTTGGAAGTCCGCAAGCTGGAAAAATGGTATGGCCGCCGGCAGGTCGTCTGCGGCGTGGACTTCGACGTCGCGCAGGGCGAGGTCGTCGGTCTGCTCGGCCCCAATGGCGCGGGAAAGACGACCAGCTTCCGCATGACCATCGGACTGATCGACTCGGACGGCGGCACGGTCAGCTTCGACGGCAAGGACGTTACCCGATTGCCCATGTATAAACGGGCACTCGCCGGCATGGGGTATCTTCCCCAGGATACCAGCGTCTTCCGCCAGCTCTCGGTCGAGGACAACCTGATGGCCATCCTCGAAACCCGCCCGGGGTTGACGCGCAAACAGCGCAAGGCCAGACAGGAAGAACTGCTGGATCAGTTCGGCCTGACCAAGATCCGCAAGACCAAGGCCAACCGGATCTCCGGCGGAGAGCGTCGACGAACCGAGATCGCCAGGTGCCTGGTCACCGAACCCAAGCTCATCATGCTCGACGAACCCTTCGCGGGCATCGACCCCAAGACCGTCGCCGAGATCCAGGACCAGATCCGGGCTCTCGTCGAAACTTACAACATCGGCATCCTGCTGACCGATCACCAGTTTCGCGAGACCCTCGAGGTGACCGATCGCTGCTACCTGATTCGCGAGGGGCGCGTCTTCGCCTACGGCAACCGCGAGCAGATCTTGAACAATCCCGACGTGCGTCAGCACTACATCGGCGAGCGGTTCGACGTCGGCCATCTCCTGGAAAAGCGCAAGCCCACCGCCATCACTCAGGCATCCGCCCGCGTCGAGGTCCGTGACCCCGCAGTCCTTCCCGAACTACCCGACCTCTCCAGTCGGCAGATCACGACCGACCTGATCGTTCCACCGCCCGAGGGACCTGTCTACGATGAGGACGACGACCCGTTCGCCACGCTTGATGAACCGATCTGAGGGGCTAGCGGGCAGTCGGCAGTTGCCAGTATCGTAAGATCCACTGTGTGGACAAAATGCCCCGGCCCTTGGTCCGCACAGCGGACCCTACCGGGAGCGTGACCCGAAAACCGCTCCGGGAACCAGCCACTCGCCACTCGCCACTACAAGAACTCATTCGCCTGCGTGACTTCCGACAGTCGTCCCGCCGCGCGGAGGGCGTCGAACGCGGCGAATCGGTACAGCTCGCCGAGCGTGGGCAAATTGAAGCAGAGTTCGTCGAAGAGATCCGCACGCGCGCGGGCCAGCATGGCCATCATGCCGATGTGCACCACGTCGGTGGCCTGCTCGCCGATGACGTGGGCGCCGACCATCTCCAGATCGCTCAGGCGGAAGAGCAATTTCAAAAAGCCGCGGGTGTCGCCGATGATCCGCCCTCGAGCATTATGGGCGTAGGAAGCGCGGCCGACCACGTACTCGATCCCTTTGCGCTTGAGCGATTCCTCGGTGTCTCCCACCATGCCGATCTCCGGAATCGTCCAGATTCCGTGGGGCATGAGTTCGGTCCTCACGGCGTCGTTGGTCAGTCCGAAGGCGAACCGGACCGCGCGACGGGCCTGGTCCATGCTGGTGGAAGCCAGGGCTGGAAAGCCGATCACGTCGCCCGCCGCGTAAATGTGCGAGATGTTGGTGCGGAATTGGTCGTCCACGGGAATGAGTCCGCGGTCGCCAAGCTGCACTCCGGCAGCCGGAAGATTCAACCGCCCCGTGGCGCTCGCCCGGCCGGCGGCCACCAGCACCTCGTCGACGGTGAGGATCAGCCCGGAAGAGAGCTTCAGGTGGATGGGTCCCGGGCCTCCGGGATAGGTGGTCTCGCCCCTCGTGCAGGTCTCCGCCCGTTCTTTCCAGTGGAAGACAATCCCCAAGCGCTCCATTTCCTTGACCAGAGCGCGGGAGATCTCGCCGTCGAGAAACGACATGAGCACGTCACGGCCGTCGATGATGTGAACCTTTGTTCCCAGCGTGGCGAACGTGCAGGCATATTCGCTGCCGATGGTTCCCGCCCCGATCACCGCCATCGTCCCGGGAACGTTCTCCAGTTCCAGCAGCGTGTCCGAGTCGTAAATCCCCGGGCCGAACGGAAACGTCGAGGGGCGAACGGGACTGGAGCCAGTGGCGATCAGGATCTTCTCGCCATGGAGCAAGACCTCATCCTCGCTGGAGGCCACATGCTTCTTGTGTTCGTCCTTCGCCTGGGTCCGGTCGATGGTACGAACCCGGATGGTCCGCGGATCCTGGAACGAGGCTTCTCCATAGAACACATCGGCGTCGCAGGCGTCGAGCCGCTGCGCCAGCATGGCGTTGAGGCCGCTCTTGACCTTGCGTTCGTGCCGCAGGAAGTCGCCCACGGTCACCTCGCGGCGAAGCGAGAGATCGACGCCATACAGGTCTCTCGACCTCAACCCGGAGAGTGCAACGGCGGTCTCGCGAAGGGTCTTGCTGGGAACGGTCCCCGTGTTGGCTCCCGCGCCTCCCAGTTCGTGATGGCGGTCGATCAGGGCCACGGATTTGCCCAGGACCCGAGCCGTCGTTGCACCATTGATCCCGGCGGGCCCGCCGCCGATGACGATCAAGTTGTACGTCCGTGGTTCGTCGGCCATTGTCGTTGTCTCCCCATCGTTGGTCGTGATTGCCTTTTCGTCTAGTGTACCGTCAACCTACGATCGATGGGGCGAATGTCGGGCCAGAAAACCAGAGAAAATGTGGCGTGAAAAGCAGATCAGGATTTGAGAGGCGGCCGGGTGTGGAACCGAGCTCACTGCCGCGCCGGCAATGCCGAGACGAAGCTCGTCTCGTGGGCAGCCGCTTCGTTCAGGTTCCCTTTTGACAGATCGCCAAGCTGAAAGAGCAGAGCGATCAGCGACGTGGGCACGGCCAGGACGCGCAGGACCGTCGCCAGCAGGATGCGCAGGTCAAGCCAGAAGTTCCGGTGGTCAAGGTAATAGAGATCGTACCGGAGCTTGCTGTGCACGCTGGCGAGATCGGTGTCGGGGGCTTGCAGCACCTGGGCCAGACCCGTCAGACCGGGGCGAACCAGGTGCCGTCGCTGGTAATCAGGAAAGACGCGCTCCAGCCGGGCGACGATCTCCGGCCGCTCGGGACGGGGCCCGATCAGGGCCATGTCGCCCTGGAGAATATTGACCAGTTGCGGGAGTTCATCGAGGTGTGAAAGGCGGAGAAAGCGCCCCAGCAGCGTGACGCGCGGGTCGCCGGGGACGCACCATTTCGGGCCGTTGGGCTCGCTGTCCAGCTTCATCGTGCGGATCTTGTAAATCGTGAAGCAGCGCCCGTTCCAGCCGACCCGCTCTTGGGTGTAAAACACCGGTCCGCGCGAGGTGACCCGGACCAGGAACATCACC
>JBMFUH010000250.1:0-8296 GCA_049966735.1 Isosphaeraceae bacterium | reverse complement strand
CGCCATCGACGAGATCATCGAGAAGCCGAACCCCACCCTGGCCGAGTTGCGGCTTCAGGTTGCCGGCCTGAGGGCCGGGCACTACCTCTGCTTCTTCGGCATCCACGTGCTCACACCCAGCGTGTTCGAGTTGCTCGATCGCCTGGTGCGGGAAGATGTCCGCGAGCTGGGGCAGATCCAGCTCACGACCGCCTTGAGCGCCCTGGCGCGGCGGGAAAAATACCTGGCCCTCGAAACGCGCGGGTCGCGGTTCAACCTGGGCATCAAGTTCGGCGTGGTCGAAGCTCAGATCGCCCTGGGGATGGCAGGGATTGACCGCGAGCAGATCCTCGCCGTCCTCCTCGAAGCGCTGACCCGCCTCGAGCAAAATGCACGCCGCTCTTCTGGTCCGACCGCGTGAGCGGCCGCTCTATCCCTCTGACCAATGCTGACGAGAACCATGTCCCCACTCGGCAAGACCCTGATCGAAACCATCACCAGCGACGAGGCGGCGATCCGCGATCGGTCCGTCCGCGAGCTGACTCGACACGCCAGCCTTGCCGAGAAACTCCAGGCCTGCGACGAACTGGAAGCCTTTCGCCAGGGCTGTCAGAACCTCTACGAGCGGGTGAGGGCCTCTCTCTTCTTGCACGCGATCTATCGATATGACATCCAGGAAGACCCGTCGATCCGGGCCGCCGGGATCATCCCGTTCGACGGCTTCCTCGACGTGATGGAGCGACGCTACGAGCAGGCCATCACCTCGTTTCGCCGAGCCCTCGCCGACGACCAGCCGAGTGGAACGATCTGTAGCGCACTCGCGCAGGCATACGATCAGATCGCGTTTCAGAACCTGGCCGATCAGGTCCGCCGGTCAGTCCGGAGCTGCCAGGGGAACCGCTGGATGTTCCGGGTCGGCGGCGTGGACGAGCACCCCCTGCGTGTCCATCCCCGACTGCTCGAGCGCGATTCCGACGACGCGCTGTACCCGATCCTCGTCGAGCGCACGCCGGTGCGGCTGGATCTCTCCCATAGCGCATGGTCAGATATCTTTTTCCTCGGCATGGATTACCCCGAAGGCGCGCGGGTGTTGAACATCTCGGTTGACCTGGGCGTGCATGGCCGTGACGCGGAACCCAATCCACCCATCGAATGCCGACTGCGGGTGATCTCCGAGCCCTTGCTCCGCCTGACGAGCATCGACCTCGGCGCCTGCAAGGACGTCGCCACGCTCGAGGAACTGTTCAACTTCGGCAACGATTATCTGGGGCTGGTGAAGGCCGGCGTGATCGCCTCGGGACTGGTGCCTCCGTCGCTCGAGGGGACGAACGTCAAGCTCGACCAACTGCTGGCCCGCGTGGTGCGGCCCGGTCATGGGCTGGAGGTGGTCAGCAAGGTCAACGACATCCCCAAGGGCTCGCGGCTGGCGGTCTCCACGAACCTGCTGGCGTCGTTGATCACCCTGCTCATGCGAGCCACCGGCCAGGCCAGGAACCTCACCGGCCCGCTCGACCTGGAGGAGGCCCCCGTGGTGGTCGCCCGGGCGATTCTCGGCGAGTGGCTGGGCGGGTCCGGCGGCGGCTGGCAAGATTCGGGAGGTATCTTTCCCGGCATCAAGCTGATCCACGGCGTGCCGACCGGTGAAAGCGACCCGGAATACCGGATCAGCCGGGGCCGTCTCCTCCCCGCGCATCGCCTGATCGGAGGAAACGTCGAAGGTCCCAGTTCGAGCGACGCGCAGCCCGAAAACCAGCCTGTAGGGTCCGCTACGCGGGCCCTGGGCAGCGGCGGGGAAACGGTCCGCACAGCGGACCCTACAGGTCACCCCGGCAGGGCACCTGGTTCGGGCGACGCGAAGCGCGCGAACAAGCCGTTCCAGGAGCTCTTGGCCAGAAGCCTCGTCTTGATCCACGGTGGCATGGCGCAGAACGTCGGACCAATTCTTAATATGGTCACGTCCAAGTATCTGCTGCGCGGACGCGAGGAATGGCTGGCACGCCAGGAGGCGCTGCGGATCTTCGACGAGGTTCTGGCCGCCGTTGACTCCGCCGACGTCCAGGCGCTCGGGAACTGGACCACCCAGAACTGGGACGGGCCGCTCAAGCGGATCATCCCCTGGGTCACCAACGAATTCACCGAGTCGATCATTCGGGAAGCCGGCGAGCTGCTGGGAGACGATTTCTGGGGATTCCTGATGCTCGGCGGCATGTCCGGCGGCGGCATGGCGTTCTTCGTCGCCCCCGAGCGGCATGACGCGTTCCAGGAGCAAATCCTGGCGATCATGCGGCGGGTCAAATCGTCGCTGGACGACGCACTGCCCTTCGCGATGGAACCGGTCGTCTACGACTTCCGGATCAACCCCCGGGGAACCTGGGCCGAACTTCAGGACGGCGCATCGGCCATGATGCCGCCGCGGTACTACTCGCTCCAGGCGCCCCGGATGATTGCCGCCGGAACGGCCGAACTTCCGCAGCTCCGCAAGGCCGACTTCGACCACTTCGCCAACCACTCCCAAGAGACCGGCGAGCTGCTCCGCGTCTTCCGGACGATGATCAACCACCTCTTCCCCGTGACCCGAGGCGCCGTCGACGCCACGGCTGCCGCCTGGGACGAGCAGGCCCAGCGAATCCGCGAGGAAAACGGGTTCGACCCGGTGCAACACGAACGGCTGCGCGAGGACCTCCAGCGCGGGCGGATCGGGCTGGCCCGGAACCGGTTGCCGGTGGACCTGGAAATCGCGGACGTGAACGACGACGACCTGATCGCGGCCCACGCGAACATCCCCCGCGCGGCGATCGAACTGGGACAGGATTCGATCCGCCGGGGCGAGGTAGCCGTGGTCACGCTCGCCGCTGGCGTGGGCAGCCGCTGGACCACGGGCGCGGGTGTGGTCAAGGCCGTCAACCCGTTCGTGACGATGGGCGGCCGGCATCGCGGGTTTCTGGAGATTCACCTGGCAAAGACCCGGGCCGTTTCCCGAAAGCTCGGTTTTCAGGTCCCGCACATCGTCACGACCAGCTATCTGACGCACGCCGCGATCGAGGGACACCTGGCGAGGACGAAGAACTACGGTCATGACGGCCCGGTTTTTCTGTCGCGCGGGCAATCAATCGGCCAGCGCCTGGTTCCCATGGCTCGCGACCTGACCTTTCTCTGGGAAGAAGCCACCCACGAGCGGCTCGACGAGAACGTCCAGAAGGTCCGCGAAGCCGCCCGCCGCGCCATTCTGGAATGGGCCAGGAGCCAGGGCGAAGGAACCGACTACACCGACAACCTGCCGATCCAGCGGTTCACGCCTCCCGGCCACTTCTACGAGGTGCCCAACCTGCTGCGCAACGGCCTCCTGGGTCGGCTGCTCTTGGACTATCCCGATCTCAAGTGGCTGATGGTCCACAATATCGACACGCTGGGCGCGACGCTCGATCCGGGAATTCTCGGCCTGGCGTGCCAGAGCAATGCCACGCTCAGCTTCGAGGTCATTCCTCGGCGGATCGACGACCGCGGCGGCGGGCTGGCGCGGGTGGCCGGCCGGCCCCGCCTGCTGGAAGGACTGGCCCAGCCTCGTGACGAGACCGAGTTTGCCCTGCGCTACTACAACACGCTGACGACCTGGGTGCGGATTGACGACCTCCTGCAAACGCTGAACCTGACGCGCGACGACCTGACGACGAGGCCGGAAAAGGTCGCCGCGGCCGTTCGCGCCCTGGCGGCTCGCGTTCCGACGTACGTGACGATCAAGGACGTCAAGCGGCGGTGGGGCCATGGCCAGGAAGACGTGTTCCCGGTCGCCCAGTTCGAGAAGCTCTGGGGCGACCTGTCGTCGCTGGCCGACTTGCCCTGCGCGTTCTTGGCCGTCGGCCGGCCGCGCGGGCAACAGCTCAAGGACGCCGCCCAGCTTGATGGCTGGGTCACCGACGGCAGCCGAGACCACGTGGCCTCGCTCTGTGAATTCCCCTGAGAGCCGGAATGAAAAGAGTTTGCAAATATGCTCAATAAAGAATTAGTTCTGGTGACGGGCGGCGCCGGGTTCATCGGCTCGCATCTGGTCGAAACGCTGCTCAACGAGGGATACCGCGTCAGGGTGCTGGACAACCTCGTCACGGGACACCGCTCCAACCTGGCCCACGTTGAGGGACGTTACGAATGGCTTCTGGGCGACATGGTTGACTTCAACACCTGCCTCAAAGCGGTCGAGGGAGTCAGCTACGTGTTTCACCAGGGGGCGATTCCCAGCGTCCCCCGATCGGTCCGCGAGCCGTTGGAATCGCACGAGAGCGGCCCGACGGCGACCCTGCACATGCTCGAGGCAGCGCGGCGGGCCGGTGTGCGGCGGTTCATGTTCGCGGCGTCCAGTAGCGCCTATGGAGACACGGTTGAACTGCCCAAGCACGAGGGGATGATGCCCAATCCGCTCTCCCCTTACGCCGCCGGCAAGCTGGCGGGCGAGCATTACGTGAGTGTCTATGCGCGCACGATGGGGCTGGACGGCGTGAGCCTGCGCTACTTCAACATTTTCGGGCCTCGGCAAGACCCATCCAGCCCGTACAGCGGCGTCATCTCGCTTTTCATCCGATTCATGAGCGAGGGCCAGCGGCCGACGATCCACGGCGACGGCCAGCAGACCCGCGACTTCACCTACGTGGCCAACGCGGTGGCCGCCAACCTGGCCGCGTTGCGCAGTCCCGAACCACTGCGCGGGCAGGTCTTCAACGTCGGCACGGGCCAGCGGATCAGCCTGCTCGAGCTGCTGGGCGCGCTCAACCGGATCTTCGGCACGAACCTGGGACCCATCTTCCAGGAACCCCGCGCCGGAGACGTCCGTGACTCGCTCGCCAGCCTGGAGCGCATCGAGAAGGCACTGGGATACAAGCCCATCGTCCCGTTCGAGGAGGGCCTGCGCAGGACCGTCGAGGCAACGGTCGGGAAGCGCGACGGCCATCATTCCGGAGATTCTTGAAAGAAAACGCCCATCGAGCGGCACGATTCCTGAATCATCCACTTTGAGAGAGTGGCGCGACGATGCGGCAGGCCCCCGGATCGACCGTCGTTCAGACCATCGGAACCTTGTTCCACAGCGATGGCCCCGGCCAGGGACCTCCCAGGAGTCGCGTCTGCCCTCCTGGCGACCCCAGCCCGCCAAGGGGCGGCCCTGGCCTCCGGCACGCTGCCGCGCGGCGGGTTCATTCCCTCTTCAATCATGACGCTGGTCCAGGGAGTTACAACGACCATGTTCGCCAGGCAACTCGCGGCAAGAGCCGCCGCCTCGATGATCCTGGGCACGCTCATGATGTTCGAGCAGACAAACGGATTCCTGCCGCCGGCCGCGATCCGCGACCTGGATTCAGGCGAACCGCTTCTGAGCTGGCGCGTGGCTGTCCTGCCGTGGTTGGGACCAGAGGCAGAAAAGCTGTACCAGGAGTTTGACCTCAACGAACCATGGGACGGACCGCACAACAAGACGCTGCCGAGGAAGATGCCCGAGGTCTTCGCTCCGGTGGGAGTGAAGACGGCTGAACCGTTCACCACGTTCTACCAGGTGTTTGTCGGGCCAGGGACCGCGTTCGAGCCACTCGCTGGGGAGCCGAGGAAATCACGGCCCTGGAGAACCACCGCGGCAGAATGAAACGTTTGAGAGATCGCGCGCTCAATCGCTACCGGAGTGCCCAGATTGACTTTCTTCAGTACCTCGACACGCAATACTGGTACAACGAGGCCAATGGATGGTTCGAGATGGCCAGGGAGCAAGCCTCCCACACACCATGACGATGACAAGCCTCAGCGCCATCCTCGACAAGCCTCAGCGCCATCCTCTCGGCACGACGCCAGGCCATTCTCAAGAAACGGTAGGGTGGGCATCGCCCACCGTTGCCGGCCCGCATCGTCCTGCAGCGGACCAGTGCGTCAGGCGAACCCAGAGCGGAAAGCCCAGCGAGCCGAACTGATCAAGAGCAGTTGAATCCATGACCCGTGCTCCTTCCCTCTTCCTCACCACGTTCCTCCCGGCGTGTGAACGCAGTGCCGGGCCGAACGCCGCAACGGGGCTGGCCCCGGCCTGAGATTTGCACTGGTGGGGCAGATGACCTGATGGCTCTCGCCGAGGAAAAGGAGATAATGCTCATGGCTGCCGAGAACACCGCCGCTGTTGCTCAGACCCCCCCGCTCCCCCTCGTCACCGAGGCGGACCTGGTCAATCCCCTGATCAAGGTCTCGGATGCGATGACCTCCAGTCCGCGGACATGCTCACCGGCCAGCACGGCGCTGGAGGCCGCCCTGGTGATGCATGACGCGGACTGCGGCGTGATGCCGGTCGTGGACGTGGGCCGGCCAGTGGGTGTCGTGACCGATCGCGACATCGCCCTGGCTCTGCCCAGCCACGACACCAGCCTGGGTCGCGCGCCTGTATCCGAGTTGATGAAGAACGACGTGGTGACAATCACCCCGGACGCCTCGCTGACCGAGGCGGTGGCAGCGCTGGGGCATCATGGCGTCCGCCGCCTGCTTGTAATCGACGCCCAGGAACAACTCGTCGGCATTCTGAGCTGGACCGACCTGATTCGGCACGTCTCTCCAGAGGCTCTCGGCCGGACCGTCTCGATGATCGTCGAGAACCGTTGAATTCCAAGTTCCGTCCTTGGTCGCAGCATCCCGCAGCTTACCGAGCTTTACGGTGAATCTGTAGCTGCTGCCCTCAACCACGGGTTTGATGTAGGCCAGAAGGAACGGGCCCTTGAGCGAGAACATCGCGAAGGCCGACATCAGAGCATCGCCCAGGGGGACTTCGACCTCACCCGAGCGATGGTCGGAAAGACTGCGGAAATAGAACCGGACAACGCGAGAGAGGACATCAGCCGAGAGGTCCTGCCACGCTTCACCGAGAGCCAGTGCCATGGTGACCCACTCCATTGGCCCAAATGATAAGATAGGGGCTTCGGGTAATCATTGCGACTAAAGGGTTTGCGACATGCGAGATCAAAACAGGCATGTTTTCCGCGAAAGAACGGGCAGCCAGGAATTGCTGGGGCCAGGTGTCGGTGTAGGTGTCTGGCTGGGCGGGTTTGCGTGCTCTAACGGGGTGGTCATTCCCCGGCTCACTTCGTGGGCTGGGCCGAGCAGCAAGAAGCGAAGCACGCGGCGGGGAGAAAATCCTCAAGTTGCACGCCGAGTGTCCGCACCGGAAATCCCCGTGCAATCGATTCAAGCCGGGCAATGAGCAAGACCGATCGAAAGGCTGTCACGGCTTGTCCGGAGGGCCTCTGTCGGCTCTGGGGCCCGGCCGAATAGATTCGCGTGGTGGCTTGGGATGGTTTGTCCGGATCACGCTCAATTGGGCCGATTCTGTTTGGGGCTGCTCCTGGTACCCCTGCTCGTGGTGCTTGCGGGAGTGGGTGGGGGATCGGAAGGTCGGCATCTCCAGCGGACGAACGACCGCGTCTGGAGACCGGGAGTTCCCGTCGCGATCGCTGTGCGGGACGGTCGAGCCACTTTCCGGGCCCCTGCCGAGAGTGCGGGATCGGAAACGCTGGTGATCGTCTCGGCGCTTTCCCGTTCTCCCGGGCCGTATTCGATCCGTCTCGAGGCGGCTCCCGCGCATCAGGCCGTGCCTCCCGAGCGGGCGGCAGAACCTGCTCGCTTCCGACCTCGGAGGACTTCCTATCGCCCGCGGCCCATCAAGGAACCACCCGCGGTTTTGCCACCCGCGCGGAGGGACTTTCACCTCATGGTCCGCGACGGAGACGTCGCCGCCTCCAGCAACTATCTCGCGGTGACGGGTGTCCTGCGCGCCGTGGGCAAGCGGGTTCAGGTCTATGTGGCGCGGGAAGATCTTGGGCAGGTCAAGGCGGACGTCCTCCAGGATCTGGTGATGACTTTCGACGACCGCATCGTCCCGGTCGCGGCAAAGTCGACCGGGCTGGCCAACGACGTCGACGGCGATGGCCGATTCACGATCTTGCTCTCGAGCTGGCTGAATCGTCTGGGCAATGGCCGGAATGCGGTGGACGGATTCGTCCGCGTAACCGACCTGGACCCGGCGTTCTCGGCCCCCTTCGGCAACCACTGCGATATGATGTACATAAGCACACGCATGCAACCAGGGCCCTATCTGAGAACCGTTGTCGCCCACGAGTACATGCACGCTGTCGTCTTCAGCCGCAAATCGCGAGCCTCGACCCTCGGACCAGTCCTGCTCGAGGAGGAGGGCTGGTTGGACGAGGCACTGGCGCATCTGGCCGAGGACATGCATGGTTTCAGCCGATCGAACATCGATTACCGCGTCAGCGCTTTCTTGTCGCAACCGGAACGGTACCAGCTCGTGGTG
>JBMFUH010000249.1:3335-8307 GCA_049966735.1 Isosphaeraceae bacterium | reverse complement strand
GGTACTCCCGGCATACTCGGCAGTCACGGCTTCACCGTTGGTGATGCCAACATTGGAGATGCCGCTGAGGGTTGCAACGCCGCTGGAACCCGTCGTGGCCGTGCCCACCGGCGTGGTACTTGTGCCAATCAGGAAGCTGACGGTCTCCCCCGCAATGGGCTGACTGGTCACGTTCGAGGTCAAGGTGGCCACCAGCGTGACCGTGCCGCCGCTGGCGCTGCTGCCGGATCCGGAAACGGCGCTGAGCGTCGTCGCCGCCGGGTTCACGACCTGCGAGACCGCCGAAGACGTGCTGGTCGCGAAGTTCGTGTCGCCTACGTACACCGCCGTGAGCGAGTGCGTGCCGACTGTCAGAGGGGTGGTCGTGCTCGTGCTGAACGTGGCCGTACCGGTGGAATCGAGTGTACCGGTGCCGATCTGCGTCGTCCCGTCCAGGAAGTTCACCGTACCCGTCGGTGTACCACCGCCGGGGGCGACCGCAGCCACGGTCGCGGTGAACGTCACCGACTGACCGTAGACACTGGGGTTGGCGCTTGAGGTCAGCGTGGTCGTCGTGCTGGCCTGGCTCACCACGAGATCGCCGCTGCCGATGCTGGCCCTGTCGTGTAGATCTCCGGGGAAGCTGGCGAAGACCGCGCCGGCCACCGTTCCGACCGAGTCGCTCGTGGCGAAGTCGGTTGTGAACGTGGCAACGCCGCTGCTGTCCGTGATCGCCGAGCCCGCGAACATCCCATCAACGGTGAAGTTGACGACCTGACCCGCGAGGCCCGCACCGGAAGCCGAGGTGAGCGTCGCCGTCAAGTCCGCCGTTCCGCCGTGGGTGGCCGTGCCGGAAACGCTGCTCAGGGTGGTCGCGGTGCGGTGGACTGTCAGGTCGTGCGGGACATAACCATACTTTGTATTGACCGCTATGACAGGACCCTGCGAACCGAACAGCCCGGTCGTACCGAGAACGGCCGCGTCAAAAGTGCTGATCGCCGAGTTCAGCTCCGTCTGCGCATTGGTCGCGTTGGTCTGGTCCAGCGAGTAGGCCGCGTCTTCCAGGGTGGTCACGGCCTGGTTGACCGTGCTGGCGATGTTGGGGTGGGTCACTTGCAGTCCCGCAAGGAGGTCCGCGCGATAGGCTTCGGCTACGGCCACCACGGTGTCTTCAACGTCGGTGATCGACGCGGTTGAGCTCGAGGATGTCAAGGTCCGCGACAGGGTGTTCAAGTTGGTCTCGAACGTCTGCGTCGCCGTGGAATAGGCGCTCACCGGCGTGCCCAGGGAAAAGATCGGTCCGGAGGTCAGCGAGTTGATGCCGGTCTGGGCCCCCGCCGAGAGCGAGCTGCTGGTGATCACGCCGATCGTCTCTTGCTGGTTCAGCGACACCACGTCGGCCACGATGCGCTGGCCCTGCAACTTGAGCATGTCGTCAATGTTCACGAAATGCGGCAAGAGCTGCTGATCCGCGTTCTGGTCGTAACTCTGTACCAGCGATTGCACTTCCGTGACGAATCCATTCCCATCGACGGCCCCTGAATTGAGGTCGGCCAGCGGGCCGCTCGTGAGCTGGCTCTGTAGCGCGCTGAGCATCGTGCCGATCGCCGCCTTCGACGTGTCCTTGCCCTGATAGGCCTGGGCGATCAGGCCAGACAGCGAAGGTCCGGTGAAGCTCGCCGTCGTGGACAGCAACTGGCGGTCCTCGAGTGCTTCAACAACGGAGATCCGCCCGCGAGTGCGACCGCGCCGCGCACCCTGGCTCTCCCTTTTCCGGTTTCTCATGGTTCACCTGAGGAGTTCTCTTGATGCCGTTCTTGGTCCCATCTCAGTTCATGTCGCGACCCCAGTGTCCATCTTTATGATGTCGCACCCAATTATGCACGACCCATCGCATGCCTTCTCGAGCATGCCGCCCATGGCCGGGCAGTCAAGATGCACCCGAGTTCCTAAGAAAACGTAAAACACCGACACCGGAGTGCGCGATTCTTTCAAAAAACAAGATCAGGGTAAATAGGTTGATTGAGAATTTTAGGTGGACCTTGTGGTTCCCGACTTTTTTCCAGATGATCCGGGGCCGCATGTAGAGGTTGACACAAGGGCGGCGATAGACTGGAAGCGATCCCCGGTCAGGGGAACGGAGGTTCTCCGGCGTCTCCTTCCGGGTTGAAGCGACGGGGTTGGTGGCATCTTCTGGAGAACTTCCCGCGATGGCTGGAACACCCTCAAGGTCGGCCGGCAAGCTTGGTCATGCGGTTTTGTTTCTGGCATGGCTAGCGCTTCTTCCCTCCGTTCGAGGATCGTCGGTCACGGTCCAGGAGCAGGACGTGGTGATTCCCACGTACCTGGCCGGTGCGCCGGAGAAGAGCCCCATGTTCTTCTTCGGACGGCAGTCGCAGGGGGCCGAAGGGCGAATCTATCCTTATCCACTCTACGACAGGCTGACCGGCGAGAAGGCCGAAAAGACGTACAAGCTGGTTTACCTGGAAAACGAGTACGTCAAGGTCGGCATCCTCCCCGAGATTGGCGGCCGGATCTTCGAGGCCGTGGACAAGACGAACAACTACGACTTTTTCTACCATCAGCATGTCATCAAACCCGCCTTGATCGGCCTGATCGGGGCATGGATCTCGGGCGGCGTGGAGTGGAACATCCCGCACCATCACCGCGCTTCGACGTTCCTGCCGATCCAGTACCGGATCGAGGAGAACCAGGACGGCAGCAAGACCGTCTGGGTGGGAGAGCTGGAACTCCGGCATCGCATGCGCTGGGCCGTCGGCTACACCCTCTACCCGGGCAGGTCTTACCTCGAGGCCAAGCTCCGGATCGTCAATCGCACGCCGGTGGTCAACAGCATGCTCTGCTTCGCCAACGTCGCGGTCCACGTCAACCAGGATTACCAGGTGATCTTTCCGCCGGGCACCCAGCACGTGACCCATCACCACAAGCGCCAGTTCACCACATGGCCGATCGCCACCACAACTTACGGCGGATATGACTTCCGCCCCGGCACCGATGTGAGCTGGTACAAGAACCATATCTCGGCCAACTCGATGTTCGCCTGGAACTACCAGGACGACTTCTTCGCCGGCTACGACCACGGCAAGAAGGCCGGCACGATGAGCGTGGCCAACCATGCCATCGTCCCGGGCAAGAAGCTCTGGACCTGGGGCAACGGCCCGCGCGGGCGGATGTGGGACAAGATCCTCACCGACCAGGACGGCCCTTACATCGAGCTGATGGTGGGCGCCTATTCGGACAATCAGCCCGACTATAGCTGGCTACAGCCCTTCGAGGTGAAGGCGTTCTCCATGTACTGGTATCCCTTCCGCGAGATCGACGGGGTCAAGAAGGCCAACCTCGATGCGGCGGTCAATCTCGATCTGTCGAAGAAGGGCACGGCCAAGCTGGGCTTCTGCACCACAGCGCGCTACAACGCGGCGACCGTCCGGCTCAAAGCCAGGGATCGGGTACTCCTCGAAAAGGTGCTGGCCATCGATCCTGGTAAGCCGTTCGTGCAAGAAGTATCCATCCCCGCAGGCGTTGATCCGGATGATCTTCGAGCGTCGCTCACGGTGCTGCACCATGAACTCATCTCCTACACGCCAGTCAAGCCGAAGCCCGAGGCCATGCCTTCCCCCGATCGCTTCCCACCGCCAATCAATGAGATCAAGACAATCGAGGAGCTTTATCTCGCGGGTCTGAAAGTCGAGCAGTTCCACGATCCCAACCTCGATCCCGAGCCGTTCTGGGAAGAAGCCCTCAAGCGCGATCCCGGCGATGCGCGGGTCAACACGGCGCTGGGCATCAGAAAGCTGAAGCAGGCCCGGTACGCCGAGGCCGAGACTCACTTCCGCAAGGCGATCGAACGGCTCACCGAAGGGTACGCGACGCCCAAGGATGGCGAACCTTACTACTATCTTGGACTCTGCCTCAAAGCCCAGGGCCGGCTCGATGAGTCGTACGAAGCCTTCTACAAGGCCACGTGGAGCATGGCCTGGCGCGCGGCGGGCTATTACGAGCTGGCCGAGATCGCCACAACCCGGCGCGACTTTCACACGGCCCTCGACCTGGTGGACCGCTCTCTCGAAGCCAACAGCCTCAATATCAGGGCGCTCAACCTCAAGGTCGCGGCCTTGCGCCACACGGAGGCGAGATTTGGCGGAAAGTTCGCAAGGGGCGACGTGTCTGATGCCGCACGACTGGCCAAGAGCCAATCAGATCCGCTCGACGTCCGGGTCATGGCGGAGGACTGGTTGATCATGACCAAGGTTCCAGAGAGCGCGAAGGCGCTCGTGGCCACGATGTCCGCCCACCCGGCTACGGCCCAAGAGACGGCCGCGGAATACCAGGACGCCGGGCTCTGGGGCGACGGCCTCGCCGTTCTCTCCCTCCTGGTCGACCAGGCGCCGGATAAGTCGCGGATCTCGCCCATGATCTATTACGACATGGCCTACTTTGCCGATAAGCTCGGCCAGCACGACAAGGCCGCTCGGTTCCGCGAGACCGCGCGGAGCCTCTCGCCCGACTTCGTCTTCCCGTTCCAGAACGAGGCCATTGACGTCCTGGAAGCGGCGATGGCCGCGGACCCGAAGGACCCGCGCGCCCCGTACTATCTGGGCAACCTGCTCTTTGACTGGCAGCCCGAGAAAGCCGTGAGTCTCTGGGAAAAGTCGCTGGCGATCGACCCCTCCCTGGGCATGGCCCACCGCAACCTCGCCATCGCCTGGTCGCACCGGCAGAAGGGGAACGACCTTCCCCGGGCCATCGCGGAACTGGAAAAAGCGGTCTCGCTCCCGTCCCCTCCCGCGCTTTCGTTCCGGGAACTCGACGATCTCTACCGGGCCATGGCCGCCTCGCCGGAAAAGCGGCTGGTTATGCTTGAAACGCATCAAAACTTGGTCGCGGAACATGCCGAGGCTCTCTCGCATGAGATCGCGCTGCTCGTCTTCGCCGGCCGTTACGACGAGGCCATTGGGCTCATGACCGGCCA
>JBMFUH010000249.1:0-3325 GCA_049966735.1 Isosphaeraceae bacterium | reverse complement strand
GGCCACCGCTTCGTGGTCTGGGAGGGGGGCAGGCTCACGGTCGTCGGCGACTGGAAGACCGCCCATATTCTGCGAGGCCGCCAGCATCGCCTGGCCGGGCGCGAATCCGAGGCCATTGCCGACTTCGAGGCCGCCGGACAGGTTCCCGAGAACCTGCCGTCGGACGAGGGAGGCGGCGACGACCACAAGGCCGAGATCGCCTACGAGATGGGCCTGGCCTACGAGGCGCATGGCGATCGCGACAAAGCCAGGAAATCCTGGGAGGCCGCGGCCGCCGAGAACTCTTCGAGAGGCTCGCGCGGTCGTAGGTGGGGCTTCGGTGGCTCGGCCGCCGAGCGCTATTTCAAAGCGCTGGCCCTGCGCAAGCTGGGGCAAAACAATGAGGCCCAGGCAATTCTCAAGGCTCTCGTCGGATCCTCGGAGGGCCGGATGGCTCCGGCTAATATCGACATGTCTGCATCCGTTTCGGACCAGGAAGCCCAGCGCGACCGGCTGGGCAACTCGCGCTACAGTGCCGGCCTGGGCCATCTGGGCCTGGGAGAGCAAGACAAAGCCAGGCAAGAACTCAGTAAATGCATGAATATATGTCCTGACCACCTAGGTGCGAAATCGGCGATTGGGTCGCTGGCCGCGCGGCGTTGAGTTGAGTTAGCGCAACCCCTTTTCGCGCGGGAGTGCATCGGCCCAGGCGGCATCGTCGGCGCTCAAGGGCGGAACAGGCGCGGCGCGATAGTCGATATCGTCGTAATAGCCGTTCCGGTAACACTGATCGAGAATCGGCTGAAGATCCACGGTCGCGTCGGCGTCGGTGGAACGCAGCGGAATCGGCAGCACGGGCAAACGCTCCCTGAGGGCAACTCGAAAGATGGCCAGCCGAAGCGGGGCCGACGCACGCCAGACCCATGCCTGATAGGCGCTTCGGTGCGTCGCGGGAACCCGCTCCGGATCGATCGGCAACGGCCGCTCCCCGGCGCGGAGCAGGTCGATCTCGACCGTATTGACCTCGTCCCGCTTCATATCCTGGCGCTTCTGGAGATAGAGCTTCTGACCCTCCCCCGGCCGCTTGTTGCTGGGGCTAAGGACCTCGATCGTCGTCACCACGCGATGTCCCGACTTGACATCGATGACCTCAATGTAGCTTTCCGTCTTCGTCTCGATGTCCAGATCAACCAGAACCGGATCGGCGACGGCGATTCCGCCCTCGTCTTCGACCATCAACGCGCCCGTCCCGGCACGCCTCGTCGGATACTCGAAGACACGAACCTCGGGATAAAACTCATGCCGGCCCTCCTCCGGTAACTCGACATAGACTCGTTCCTGCATCCGAGCGCGCAGGCCCGAGGGAAGCCGAGTCTGAAGGGCGTCCCTCATGTAGGTGATGAACGCCTGGTGCACGTCCCCCCAGTGTTGCTCAAGGTACGGGTCCATACCCGGAAATGGGCTTCTCATGACAGGGTCCCCGTTCTACGGGCTTGTAGCGGGCGACGACACCGCGAACGACCTTGCGGAACAGTAAAGCAAGCATGCTGCTCTGGAAGTCAGGCCAGAAAGCATGACCCTCGGTCCACGCAATTGTCTCGATACCATCGATTCTATCGCCATGACCGCTCGTTCCGCGAGGGAAAGCTTGAGCCAGCATCCACGCGCAACCACTACGGTCCTCCTATTTTCACTTTGGCTTTGATTCATATTTCGCACGGCCCCGGTCGATCGATCCCTGGGGTTCGCCCTGGCGCGGTCGCGAGACGCCGGAGCGGATCGGCGCTCTCCTCGAAACCTCGCCGACCCGTGCATGCATCGCTGGGCGATCGAGCACCGGCGGCGATGACCAGCCAATCGGCGGACCACTCACGAGGATTGTGAAGAAACCGTGAAGATTGGCTTCGTTCTGCGCGCCAATTTAAGTCGTTTTTAAGCATAAGCCTTGATTCGTCAAATGCTTGTGGCAATCGAAAATTGGCTTTGTTCTGCGCGCTTTCGCATGCGCTTTCAAGAAGGAATACCGATCCTGCTCTCGCTGCCCGCCTTATTGACGCGTCCTTGGATCGTCATCGCCCAAGCAACCGTCCATCTGGGCGCAACCCGCGAAGCCAATGCATCCGGCGAAATCGCGCCCGATTCGCGAAGCCGTACCAGCCTCAATGACTCGACGCGTCCTCGCCCGCCGGCGCCAGGCAATCGTGGAACGAAATTCATTGCGTTCTACCGAAGCGCGGGACGGGAAGTTCTTTCACGCCAGTTGCTTATCGAAGAACGATTTGCCAAAGAGCCAGGGATTGCTCCTCTATAAGTCTGTGGTATTTCTTTCGCTAACGATCCCTATTTCCCGGACATTCCTCACATTTTCCCGAGTTGCAACCCTCCCATTCCTCCTAACGCGTAATCCCACTCTTACTCCTGCTCTCGCCCGGACGTCACGCCATGCGGCCGGTACCAGCGGGCCTCTCGCCAAGGCGCAAAGCTCGCCAAGAGCACGCAGCGCCTTTCGGCATGGGCGATGTGATCATGGAACAGCGAGAAGAGAGGTAGCTCACTCCTCCCTGCCAGCCGACCACAACCATCCCTCGAATCACCGAAAACCGAAAACAGGGCTTGTCCCTGCGAAGCCTCCTGACCCCCGCGGAGCCTCCCCATGGAAGAGGGGGAGACGCGATCCGTCCCTGAGGAACCGCGTCCGACCCTCCCCGGCTTCCTGAAATATGAACCTTACGCGTAGGGATACATCCTGTCCTTGACCGGCTTCAGCTCGTCAAGGATCTCGTTGTGCTTCTGTTCATCTTTCAGCAGGTAGTGCAGCAGGTACTCCTGGACGATCATCCGCTTGCCCTTCAGCGCCGCCAGGCTCTTCTCCGCCAGCTCCACCGTCCTCCTTTCGAGCTCGATGTGCTTCTCGATCAAGTCCCAGACGTCCCCAACCTCCTCCGGCGTCAGCGTGATCGTCTTCGACTCGAGACTGTCCGCGATCATCTCCTGCACCCGGTAGTGCATCTGGGAATCACGCTGGATGATCTCCATGACCAGACGGACGATCGGGTTGTTGGTCTTCTCGATCACGTTCCCCGTGGACGCGACCGACGCGTTCTCGATCTTCATCCAGCGCTTCATGTTCTCGACGATTTCCTGCTGAATCTCTTTTGTCGACATCGGTGATTCCTCCAGCGGTTGCTTGACTGCAGAGACTCTACTTCGTCACCCCTCTCGTATTGAGCAACAACCTGTGGCTGCTTGGGCGCGAGGATAACCATCTTGGTCGCCTTTGTCGAATGAAATTCCTTCGGCCGGTCATCTCGATCCCTCCCCGGACGCCGCCAAGCGAATCGCAAAA
>JBMFUH010000248.1:0-8317 GCA_049966735.1 Isosphaeraceae bacterium | reverse complement strand
TGAGTCTCGGCAGGGCTACGGGAGTTTTTCGACGATGAGATTGGGGCTCTTCGGAGGCACCTTCGATCCGGTTCACCTGGGCCATCTGATTCTGGCGGAACAGTGCCGCGAGGTTTGTCGTCTGGACCGGGTCTGGTTCGTTGTCGCCGGATCGCCCCCGCACAAGCAAGGCGAACGCACGCCTGTAGCCCAGCGCCTGGAGATGGTCCGGATCGCGATAGCCGGTCATCCGAGTTTCGAGGTCTGTGACCTGGAGACCAGACGTCCCGGACCTCATTACAGCTTCGAGACGCTGGAACTCGTGCATGCGGAACGGCCCCATGATGATCTCTTCTTCCTGATTGGCGGCGACAGCCTGGTTGACCTGCCCAACTGGCGAGAGCCTGCTCGGATTGCCCGGCTGGCGTCCATCGTCGTGGTGAACCGTCCAGGCATCTCGGAAGTTGACGCAATCGATCTGCCCGACTTCGGACCCGGGTCGAACAAGCTTCAGAGCGTGAGCGTCCCGCCCATCGGCATCGCCTCGCACGAGCTGCGCAGACGCATCGCCGAGGGGCGAACCATCCGCTACCTGGTTCCTCGCGGCGTCGAGGCGTTCATCGAAGCCCACCGACTTTATCAAGCGGTCGCTGGTCAGTAGTCAGTTGTCAGCGACGGGGGCCACTGGCAACTAGCAAGTTTCTCCTTATTGAACAGCGGGTTGCGCCATGGATCCGTACCGCCTTCTGGGCATCTCTCCGAGCTGTACCCTTGAGGAGCTCAAGCAGGCCTACCGGGTCAAGGTGCGGCAAGCACATCCTGATCTCGGCGGCAACGAGTCGGCTTTCATCGCGGTCTGCGAGGCGTATCGGCAGGTTCTTGAGGAACTGGCTCGCCGCCCGGCCGCGAGAGGATCGTCGCCCGCGCGTTCCCAGGATCGGGATTCCACTCTCCTTTCTTCTGATCGCATTGTTCGGCCGGATCGCCGGCCCTCAAAGCGGAGGGACGGCCGGCGCCGGACACCGAAGCCTCCCGATCCGCTCTGGAATCCTGAGCTGATCCTCGGGGACCAGCCCATCTGGATCGGCCACCCCGGCCGGCCCCCCGATCCCGACTGGGACCCCGAGCTGATCCTGCTTGACGAACCGACCGAGGGACCGGCAGACTCGCCGGCGCCCTGGGGCATTCCAGAGGGTTCGGATTCCGCCTTCCCCCCTGAGGCCATCAACCCGGCCCGATCAGCCCGCCGAAGGCGTGAGCTGTCGAGCCGGGAGCTGGTTCTCGGGATCATCATTCTCCTTTGCATGATGGCCATCATCGTGGCGGCTTTCCTGCAGATCGTCTGGCAAGGCGGTGCTCAGCCGGGTCCCTGAGTCACGGACTCAGTAGAACGAAATTCATTCCGTTCTACTACCCTCTCAAGCGGCCCGGGTGAAATAACGACTGGCTACCATTTGGCTTATGTCAAGCTGCCGTCCGGCGCCTTTTCATACCGTCATCAGGCACTTCTTCGCGGCGTCGAACTTGACGACCTTGCTCTCGCGATGGGAGATGATGCCCATCGACAGCGGGGCCTGCACGCGCACGGCCATGGCGATGTTGCAGAGGGGCTGCTGCCGGGTCCGCACGCAACGGAGGAAGTCACCCCAGAGCTTGCTGGTATCTCCCTGCCCCTTCCAGGGCAGGACGATCTCCTTCTTGCCCTTGGCAAATGGCTGGATCCGGACGCCGTAATCGGGGCTGCTGCCGAGCATGCCCCATGAAATCGTGCCGGCGGTGCCTCGGATCACGGTGTCGGATGGAGTCTCGTTGGAGAGCGAGCTGGTCATCACGATACTCGGACCGCCCGCGTAGTCGGCGATGATGTTGCACTGGTCGGGCACTTCACGCTCGTACTGAAAGGTGCCGCCGCCGCCGAAGACGCGATCCGGATAGCCGAGCTGGAGGATTGCGAAGACGGGCGTGAACATGTGGACGAGTAGGTCAGTGGAGGGTCCGCCCGAGTAATCCCAGTACATCCGCCACTGGAAGAACCGAGAAACGGAAAAGGGAACCTTGGGGGCATCGCCCAGGAACCGCTCCCAGATCAGGTCGGGACCGGGCCGGGCATTGGCGTCGGGGATGGGCATCCGCTCGCCCCAGTCGCCTCGCCGGAAGTAGCTGAACGTGACGTGCATCGGCTTGCCGATGATCCCGCTCCGGATCAGCCGGATGATCTCGGGATAGTTGTCGTCGGCCATGTACTGCGTGCCCACCTGCACCAGCCGCCCTTTGCTCTGGGCGACCTCCTCGGCCTGCTTGGCCAGCTCGAACTGGCTCCAGTGGGTCAACGGCTTTTCGCAGTAGACATCCTTGCCGGCCTTGATTGCATCAATGGTCTGAGGCGCGTGCAGCCGATCGGGGGTGGCGATGCAAACAACATCGACGTTGGGGTCGGCCAGGAGCGCCTCGTGCTCCATGTACATCTTCGCGCCGCCGGTCTTCTTGCTGGCGTCCACCAGCCGGGGCCGATAGACGTCGCAGACGGCAACCGGCGTGGCTTTGTTTTGCTGTTTCAAGTTGTTGATGATGTCGATATGGGCCTGGGCTCGTCCCCCGGTGCCGATGAACCCAATGCCGAGCCGATCGTTGGCTCCCTTGGCCTCGGCACTCAGGATCGTGAAGCCCGCCGCGACGGCCGCCGCGCCCGCCGTATTCAAAAAGCCGCGCCGGGTTGTGCCGTTGGCATCATCGCCGGCACTCTGTTCTGGTTTCTCACGCATGGATGGTTCTCCTCGAGAAGAGAAGGAAGCGGGCAACATCGTCGCCTGTTCCGGGGTGGGCGAGGGGTCTCAGGTCGCGGTCACGGGAATGGTGGGTTCGTTTTGCAGAATTTCCACGGCGAGAGACCCGGGCACCGCACGCCGACAGTCATCGTAAAGCGTGCCCGCATGGAGGGAGATCATCAGCCCGTTGGCTTTGATTTTCACTCTTCAAATCACACGGAACAAGAGGCGAGATCCCGGAAGTCAGGCATCTCCCTTTCCGCGTCGGGCGGGAAGTCCGGGAGCAATTGTGAAGAAACGATGAAGGTTGGCTTTGTTTCGTCGATTTGCAGTCTCGGGTCAGGTTCTGGTCTCACGCCGCAAGACTGCATGCAGGGAAAACGCGACCGAACCGACGTACGCAGGGCGCGAACGAGCGAGGCTCGCGACAGCAGCAGGCGATGCGCACAAAACGATCACGCGAGTCTCCCCATCTCAGTTTACGACATGGTTCGGTCCTCTTGCGGCACTTTGCCGCGAAATCCCAACTCGGTATCATGAATAAGGAACGAGCGAGTAATAACCTCCCGACTTTGAGGACACAGTCGCCGGGACGGATGAGGGTCTTCAGGCCGTAGCCGGGAAGTTGTTTCACGTCCGTTCCTAAGTGAAGTGTGGTGGCAACCGCGTGCGGGAGCTGAGGATCATCATGACGCGAATTGTCGTTCACTCAAGAGTCGGGCCTGATGGCGTGCTCCATGTGGACGTGCCGCTTGGGACTTCTGAAGCCAATCGGGAGTTTCGGGTCGTCGTTGAAGATGCCGCTCCTCCGATTCCACGGAATGAGGCCGATGACTGGCAGACGTTCACCAATCGAGCAGCGGGATCCTGGCAGGGCGACTTTGAGCGGCTCGAGCAGGGACAACTGGAGATGCGAGACGAACTGCCGTGAGCTACCTGCTCGATACCAATGCCTGGGTTGCTTTCTCGCGGGGCAAGGATGCGGCGATGACCCATCGGCTACGGCAGGCCGATCCATCCAGTGTTACTCTCTGCTTCTCTGCTCCATCGTCCTGGCAGAACTGATCCAGGACGCACATAAGAGTGGTCCAGCCCATTGCGCGGCCAATCTCGCACTCATCGCCGAACTTCGGCAGAAATTCATTTGTTTGCCGTTCGATGAAGAGACGGCGGAACAGTGGGGACGGATTCGCCATGAGCTGGGACAACAGGGACTCCTGATTGGACCACATCATCTGCTGATCGCCTCGATTGCAGTGTCCAGGAATTTGATCTTGGTGACGCACAACACGAAGGAATTCAATCGTGTACCTGGCTTGTCGATCGAGGACTGGCAGGCACCTTGAGAGATTTGTCAAGAATGCCGAACGGTGAGGCGCTGGATCCCCTCACCGTTCTCGAATCGTGTGTCCATGCCTGGATCGTTCCGTTGTAGCCTGGACATTGCGGGCACGCTCCTGGAGCTATCGCAAGCCCCTGATGCTCTCCGCCCTGGCGCAGGAGGGCCCTTGATCCAGCCACTTGCGGCCGATCCGGCGGATTTCGTCCCAGTCACGAGCGGCGCCGAGGAGGACGTAGAAGTTGCGGTGCTCGGTCCAGCGGTTCAGCTCCATGTCCTTGCAGAATTCGGGATAGTCTCGACCGTAGTTCTTGATCCGCTTTCCAGGGGGCACGAAGCACTGGCCGATCGAGCCGAAGCTGTAGGCGTAGGGGGAGCCTGGCTTCCAGAAGGAGGTCTGCGAGTTCAGCCAGCCGATCGGCCAGTGATCCCAGAGCCCGACGCCCCAACCGCAGCCCCCCTCCGCGCCCGGCGTGCTGTGATCGAACAACTGGTTCCGGTCGGCCGGGAACCCGCTCGCGGGGCCGAGCACGGCGAAGAGCAACCTTTCCTTGAACGGCAGCACGAGCGCCAGCCCGGTTGACCGCGCGATCGCCGCGAGGGTGGCGTCGTCGCCGCTCCGCCGCGCCTTGCCGTTCTCGCTCCAGAAGACGTCGTACCGGCGATCGCTGTAGAGGTCGAGCGCGGCATGGACGTGGCTGTCTCCATGCTTCGGGTCGCGTGGAAACAGGTCCTTGAAGAGAGCGCCGGCGGGCAGGACACCGAAAAGCTCGACTGGCTGCGTGCTGTAGCCGACGGTCGCGTCCGGCATGAGGCTTTCGTAGCTCATCCCGCGCAGGATCAGGCCGTTGGGATAGGCGAGGTAGTCTTCGGTTCCGCGCAGGCGTGGCTTGCTGTCGTCTTTCATGTTTACGCAGAAATAGGTCCAGCGAACCCAGACGCGGTCGGGGCCGTTCTGGATCACGTCCACGAAGCTGTTGCGCTCCTTGCGCCCGGGATTGTTGAACAGCTCGGCGTCGCCGAAATTGCCCTCGAAGAACTGGTTGCACATGCCGGCCCCCGATTTCAGCTCGAGGATCGGGCAGTAGCTGGCTTCATGGCTGAAGATGAATCGCTCCGGCCGGTCTGGCCAGAACACAACCACGGCCTTCCGCGCATTGAGATCGGCGTGCGGCGGGCTGGGATTCAGTGGCCCGTTGTAGTGGCCGGGCGCGTAGTCGGTGACCTCCACGGCCGAGACGCCCCGGGTGGTTTGCCGGGACAGCTCGGCCATGGTCATGGCGCGGGGTTTCGCGAACGATGGCTCAGGTCCTTCCGCGGCCCGGGTCGTTATTGACCAGGCCAAGACCAGCACGCAGGCACCCAGAAGTTGGTTGTCTCGTTGAGCCATCTCATTACTCCTTTTTATCGAACGTCGATCGGGGCAAGCGACGCGTGTCGGTCATCCGGCCCAGGCAGCGGTCGAAGGTCAGCAAGGTCGTCAGGGCGAGAAGCAAGGCGATCGCGAGGTAGATGCCGATCCAGATCAAAGGCCAGGCGGGGTTTTCGTGCCAGAGTGAAGGTCCGTAGCGGATCCATGGCGAGTAACCATCATTCCAAACGCGGCATGCCCTCTCGGTGGTCGCGTAGATGCCGTAGAACGGGCTTGCAAGACAGAGACCGTTCCAGTCAGGCTGCTGGTTCCAGGGAATCGCGCCGAACAGGGGGGACGCCGGCAGTATATTCATCATGAGCGGCCAGCCGGCCGCGACCAAGACGTACGCCAGCACGCTCACGGTGACGACGCGGCCCAGGCGGGGAATCCAGGTGGCCGCGGCCAGGCCAAGGCTGGTGATCGCCGCGGCGTACGCCAGCATCATGCCGATCATCAAGGGCACGCCGACGAATCCGTCCGTGATCATCGCCGCGCCGAGGGAGACCCAGATCGGCAGGATGGCCAGGCGTGGGACCATCGCGAACGTGCCCCACCATTTGCCCCAGACGATTTCCCGAGTGTCCAGCGGCGTGGTCATGATCACGTCGAGGCTGCCGCGGTCTCGCTCCTCGGCCAGCGATGTCGCGGCGGACACGGAGAGAAGCAGGAGGCCGATGGAGACCTCCCAGGCGTTAACCAGCGCCGCGGTCGTATGCATGTCGCTCCGGAATAGAGATGCACTCCACACGTAATAGCCAGCCAGGACGTAGAGGCTGGCCAGCGTGAAGACGATGGCATAGGCCGTCCAGAACCGGCCGGTCCAGCGCGAGGGCCGTTTGCGGTGCCACTCGCGCCAGAGCACGGGATTGTAGTCGAGCGAAGGGCCAGGGATGTAATCCACCAGCCGTGCCGGGGCATCGGGCCGCTCGCGCTTTTGCGGCCGGCTCGTCTGGGCCAGGACCGTCGGCCGCAGCCGCCAGCTTGCCAGGCCGAGCAAAAGGAACGAGATCAGAAGGGTCACCACGAAGAAGGCGCTTTGCTCGCGCAGGCCCACTTCGCTCTTCGTCCAGTTGGGTTGAAGCGCTGCGAAAAAGGGGTTGGACAAACAGAGAAACCATTCCGAGGCTGTCGTGGGGGAGCCCAGTCGAAACACTGCGATCGCGAAAAAAATAAAGCCCACCCAGATACCCACCAGCGCGTAGGAGAAGAGCAGCGCCTGGTGCGGCTTACGAGCCCAGACCGAGGCCAGAAACGCCAAGGTGCAGCAGAGGATCGCCGTCCCGGCCGTGACCAGCTCGGCACCGAGGGCCGCCTCGAGATCGATCCCACCGAGAAAGCTGCCCAGCGCCAGCACGGGCAAGCCAATGGCCAGGAGCGACAGGATCGGGGCCAGCCGCGCCCCGAGCTTTCCCAGCACGATCTCGCGGCTGGTGAGGTCGGTGACGAAGGCGTGATGCAGCGTTCCTCGCGCCTTGTCGACGCAGATGGCCCCCGCCGTCGCCGCCGGCGCGGCCAGAAGCACGACGGCAAGCTGGACCACGATCACGGTGTACAGGAGGGCCTGGCCGATCCTCGCCGCTTCCGCCAGGCTGTGGATCGTCTGCTCCGACGGGCCCCATGTCAGCGTCAAGCCGGCGAGGAGGAGGGCCACGTAGATCGACCGCAGCGCGTAGACCTGCCAGCGCCGCGCGGCGGCCAGGCTCTCGAACGCGAAGACAGGTCCCGGACCCCAGCGCAGCTTCATGTCAAACCTCATCGAGTTCCGTGTTCGGTTTGATGGGTCTCCATCAGGTATCGCAGCATGTCCACTTCGGAAACCGGCGGCATGGGATGGTGCTCATCCTCATATTTCTGTACAAAGACTGCCAGCGAGAGGAGGTAATCCGCCTCATCGGACGAACGAGCTCTCGAAATACTCTTACAATTGTAGTTCGTAAATCCAGAAAACACAATGCCGGCGCAGCCCTGTGGCACTCAAATCGATGCTGCCGTAAAATGCGGCGGCCTAGCACCCAGCCAGGGCTACTTGTAGGGTTCGCTGTGCGGACCGTGGACGTCGGCTGGAAATCGGTCCGCACGGCGAACCTTACAGGAGAGATGCAAGAGGAGAAGGAGTCCCTGGCCAAGTGCTTCGCTTCTTCCGCGAAAGATTTGAAGGGTCAGCCCGCACCAGGACAATCGAGCAACACTGAGGAGAATTTCGCCATGATCCATTCCGTCGATCGTCGGTCGTTCCTGTACGGGGCCTCGGTAGCGGGGTTTGGAATCTTCGCCAGCGGCCGGCATGGCTGGGCCGGCGGCGTCGGGCCCAACGAGGTGCTGAACTTCGCCTGCATCGGCGTGGGAGGCAAGGGGCAGAGCGACACGCAACATGCCGCGCGCTTCGGCAGAATCGTCGCGGTCTGCGACATCGATGACAAGCGGGCTGCCCGGAACCTCGAAAGGTTCAAGGACGCCAGGCGCTACACCGACTATCGCAAGCTGCTCGAGGAGCAGGGGTCGAAGATCGACGCGGTGACGGTCTCCACTCCCGACCATCACCACGCCTGCGCCGCCGTGATGGCCATGCGGATGGGCAAGCACGTCTATTGCCAGAAGCCGCTGACGCATTCGGTCTGGGAAGCTCGGCTGATGCGCGAGACGGCCCGCGAGAAGGGCGTCTGCACGCAGATGGGCAACCAGGGAACCGCCAATCCGGGATTCCGCCGCGGCGTCGAGATTCTTCGATCCGGCGCGATTGGCGAGATCCGCGAGGTCCACGTCTGGACGAACCGGCCCTTCAAGTACTGGAAGCAAGCGCCGGACATCGTCGAGCGGCCC
>JBMFUH010000247.1:0-8321 GCA_049966735.1 Isosphaeraceae bacterium | reverse complement strand
CCGGGGGAAGGTCAAGGCGATCAACGTTGCCATGGTCCAGTGCGTGAGGCTCCCCAGCGCCTGACCGCGGGCACGAACCCGGTTGGGGAAGATCTCGCTGATGAAGACCCAGATCACCGCTCCCTGGCTGAACGCATGCGAACCGATGAAGGCAAGCAGGCTGCAGAGGACGATGATGCTGCCGACAGTCGTGAAATGCGTGCCGTAGGTGTAGAACGCCCAGGCGGTGGTGGTCAGACTGACGATGTAGCCGATCGAGCCGGCGATCATCAGCTTGCGGCGGCCAAAGTGATCGATCACCGTCATGGCCAGCATGGTGAAGATCATGTTCGTCCCTCCCACGGCCACGGCCTGCAAAAGCGCGGCGTCGCTGCCGGCTCCCGCCATCTCGAAAACGTGCTTGGCGTAATACAACACGGCGTTGATGCCCGAGAGCTGGTTGAACATGGCGATCGCCACGGCCAGCATGATCGGCACCTTGTACTTCCGTGTGAGGAAGGGTTCTTGCATCGTGTGGTGGGAGGGGTCGAGTGATCCCAGAATCTCCTGGATCTCCTTCTCGACTCCGTCGGTGTCTGTACCAAGCGTGTTCAGCACCGAGCGGGCCTCGTCTAGCCGGCTTCGGGCGACCAGCCAGCGCGGGGTGTCTGGCGTCAGGAACATGAGCACGAAAAACGCGGCCGACGGAATGGCCTGAACGCTGAACATCCAGCGCCAGGCCGAGGGGCCGCTGTCGACTCGAGCAATCGCGTAGTTGGAGAGAAACGCCAGCAACATCCCCAGAACGATGTTGAACTGCTGGACGGCCACGAGACGCCCGCGCAGCCGCGCCGGGGAGATCTCGGCGATGTACATGGGCGCGACCACCGACGCGCCACCCACCGCGACCCCTCCCAGAAACCGGAACGCCAGAAGCGAATACCAGTCCCACGCCAGCCCGCAGCCCACGGCCGATACGAAGTAGAAGACGGCCAGCAGGGCCAGGGTTTGTCTCCGGCCCCAGACATCCGCCGGCCGGCTCACCAGCACCGACCCGACGATCGTCCCCACGAGCGCGCTGGCGACTGTGAAACCGAGCCAGAAGCTGTTGAGGCCGAACACCGCCGTGAGGGCGTCCGTCGTCCCCGAGATCACCGCCGTATCGAACCCGAAGAGCAAACCGCCCAGCGAGGCGGCCATCGTGCTGAAAATGAGCTGGCCAGAAATCCCCGTCGGGGCAGGCGTCGTCGCGACCGAACCGGCGGCGTTGGGGGCGGAAGGAGACGTATCCACAAGCATTCCTCCAAAGGCTATCGAGGCAAGATGCGCAGGCGCTCGGGCAGTTCAGGCATCCCGCCAGGTTTCGTGCAGACGTAGGCGGCGACCTCGTTGGCGCGCTGGTTGATCGCCTCGAGCCCCCAGCCGGCCAGGAGCCCGACAGTGAGCGCCGAGGTGAACGCGTCGCCGGCCCAGACCGTGTCCGAGACGTCCACGGCCGCGCCGGGGTGATCATACCAGCCGCGCCGCGTCCATAAGAGGCTACCGCGCTCTCCTCGCGTGAGCACTACCGTGGTCAATTTGAACCGGCCTGCCAGCTCGGCGACCTGATCGAGGACACTCCCTTCAATCCCAAATATCTCCGCGAAGACCGTCAGCTCCTGGTCGTTCAGCTTGAGCAGGTTCGCCAGCGTCAGCGAGTGTTCAATCACCTCACGATCAACGAACGGCGGGCGAAGATTGGCGTCGAAGACCTTCAACGCGGACTGAGGTGACGCCGCGACCAGCTTCCTGATCGCCTGCCGCGCCGGCTCGCTCCGCTGTGCCAGGCTGCCGAAATAAATGGCGTCGGCACTTGCCGCCAGCTCAAGCGCGGCCGCGTCGGCCTTGATCCGGTCCCAGGCAACGTTCTCGGTGATGGTGAAGCGGGGCTGGCCTCCCGGTCCCAGCTCGACGGGGACCGTCCCCGTCGGAGCTGCCGTGTCAATCGCAACCGTGTCGATCGGCAACTGAACTTGCCGGAAGCGCTTGAGGATCTCGCGACCGAGCGGATCATCGCCGACGCGCGACACGAGCCGGGCCTCCGCGCCCAGCGCGTGGCAGTGATAGGCAAAGTTGGCAGGCGCGCCGCCCAGTTGCCTGCCCGACGGCAAGAGGTCCCAGAGGACCTCGCCGATGGCCAGAATACGACTCCCCATCGCTTCACGGCTCCCTTGACTTTGTTGGCGGAATACTGCCAGGTTTGCGCCGGACGTCCCAGACCAGGGCCGCTGTTCGGTAAAAAGCGGTGAACAGCCTGGCGCCATCGGGCGAGAATGCCAGCGTCGTGACCCGGTCTCCGGCTGGATCGAGCGTCAGAAACTGCTCTCCGCTCCTGGTATCATAAAGGCGGATCGCATCCTTGCCCCAGTCCCCGTGATACGGCGCGACGTCCACGGCAGCAAGCGCCTTGCCATCCGGCGAAAGTGCAAGGGTGCAGCAGTGCTGGTGTGGGCGACGAGTCGACCAGCGCAGTTTGCCCGCGCTGACATCCCACACATAAACGAACTCGTCGGCGGATGTGGCAAGCACGCGGCCGTCGGAGCTGAAGGCGGCTTTCCACATCCAGGGCCACTGCGATCTGGGAGACCGCCTTTCCTCAGGCGATCGCCAGTCGGCCAGGAACCGGCGCTGTTCCTTGCCCGTCAGGGCGTCAAGCCGGACCACTTCCCCGATCTCGAGGGCCACATCGAGCGCAGTCGACCCCGGTTGGAAGCACAAAGCGCGGAGGTCTCTTTGCGCCAGGCGATTCAGACCGGGAGGACGCTCTCCAGGCAAAGACGTCCACAGCGTCTTGCCCGTGGGCACCTCGATTCCCCGGAGTACGGCCGCGTTGGGGCTGGGTCCGGCAATCGGGTCGGGGGGCCCACAACGATGATCTTGCTATCGGACGACAGTGCCACAAGGGAGAGCACCCGCGGGTAGAATTCGCTCAGGAGAAGGTTTCCACTGGTTTCATGGATGGCAAGGATCCCCGGACTATAGGCTGGGTCGCGCCAGTCGAGACCGCTCTGGTCGCGCGATCCCCCAACGATGATCTTCCTCCCGTCGCGAGAGAAGACCACGAAGTTGGGCCGCGCGGGCTTGCCACCAGGATGGAGCACGGGGGCGAGGAGCCGTTGCCAGATCAGCTTGCCCGTCCCGGCGTCCCATAACCGCACCTGACCATCACTGTGACCGGTGGCGATCCGATCTCCTCCAGGCGACCATGCCGCCGACAGGGGCTCGCCCCGGGGCGTCTGCTCATCATGATCAAGCTGCGGGCCGGTTCGAACGTCGAACAGCACGACCACTCCTTCGTGATAGCTGGCGAGCGCGTTGCCGTCGGGCGAAAAGACCGCTCGAGAAGGGAAGTAACCCGGCAATTCCATGGATTGCACGGACCTTCCGTTCGACTCGACGGATCGAGAATGCGCAGCCTGTTCGATTCGGACAGAGCCACCCGTTTGCCATCTCGGGAGACGGCGACCTGTCCCTTGAACGGTTCCTTCCCGCCATCAAGAGTCTTGACGCACTCGCCGGTCTCCAGATCCAGGAATCGAACCTCGACCACCCACATCTGGCGGGTTCGGGGATCAGGGTGATCGGGATTGAGCCCCAGCTTGTGTCCCGTCACGATCAGTTGGCGTCCATCCGGCGTCACCTGAAGGCGGTCAAGCCGCGGGATGTTCAGCAGCATCGTATTCTGGGGAGGAATCTGGCCTGCCTCGCCGTCGATCTCGCGGAGTAGCCGACCGTCGGAGACTTGCCAGATGAAGATCGACCCGGAGAGCCCGGCGCCGGCGATCAACCGGGTGCCATCGGGCGTGAAGGTCAGGCAATGGGCACCGGCGGGATCGAGTGACGCTTCACCGTACAGGCGTTCACCGACGTTGAAGTCCCGCATTGTCCTCTCCGGGCTCTCGACCTGGCGCAGATGCACGACGCCGTCCTTGCCACCGCTGGCCATCAGCTTGCCGTCAGCCGAGAAGGCAACGCACTCGACATCTTCGTCGTGGAGCTTCGCCCGCAACAACGACACTGCTCCGTGGTGAAGCTTCTCCCGAAGCAGCATCCGGTTCTTGGTCAGGTCCCAGAGCGCGACGTTGCCGCTGGATTCGCCCCAGATCAACCGCGTCCCGTCATTGGAAAACGCCAGGCACTTGACGGATGCGGCCACTGGATCGGGCACGCGGAGTTGCTTGATTCTTCGCCCATCACGTGAATCAAAGAACGGAACGCCAGGAACCCAGCTTGGCCAGCCTTCCGCGACCGCGATGGATTTGCCGTCGGGCGAAAAGGCGATCTCCGAGGGTGTTCCACCCGTCCGAAGACTGTCCGATCCGATTCGCAGCAAGCCCCGCGTGGGAAGACCCGGTTCGACGACCTGTGATCCCGGCGGATCGCCGGTGGCTTCACCGTTCGCCTTCCCAGGGACTTTGGCCCCCAGGCAGTCGCTGAAAAGTGCCGGTGCGACGATGATCACAGCAAGCGCTGGTACGTGTCGACGATTCCGGAACATCTGGATGTCCTCCGGGCGGGGTGACGTACGACTTGGTTCCGAATTGCGCGCAGGGGCCACTTTAGCACGCTCACTTTCGTGAGTACACACTCGCGAGAGTGATTCCCGCGCCGCCGGGATCGAGGCCGTTCGCGGGCATGGTTCAACAGAATGGCCAATCCTTTCCCCCACTTTGTAAGGAGGGGAGATTTGCAGGCCCGCCTCCTCAGTTTCCCCCCCTTGCGAAGGAGGGGGAGGGGGAGTGTTCCACTCAACTGTTCGGCGCTCTAGAACTCCTCACCGTCGGATGGCGCCGGTCGCGTGGCCAAACGAGCTTATGGGGCTAGGCTTCGCTGGCGCTTCAGGCTCCGTTGTGGCCAGGTCTCTCGACCTCGCCACTCCGGGCGGGCTAGCGGCGGGGTCATGAGGCCCGCGCCGAACAGGCCCTGCAAGCCATCGACCAGCGCTGGCACTCCATTCGCACGGTCTCCGACTCCATCGGTGGTGCGCGATGCGACTGCAAACCGCTCTAGGGATTTCCCCTATTACCGGAAAAAACTGTGGCCTATTTGCACTGGAAGGTGGTATCCTAGGAATAGACAGGGTATCCGGGCGAGATTCGAAGCGGATGGCATGAGTCTCTCCAGAAAACCATGCTCAGGTGAACGATCATGAAGGGCCGTCGAAGGAGACGGACCAACGATGGAACCAGGCAAACCTGGTCCGCATGCTATCGGCAAGCGCGAGCTGCCCGGTGACCGGACCTCGCTGGCGCGAATGGTGCTCTGATTTCGAGCGCACCGAACCATTGTCATCTCAAACCGGGTCCGGCACGTCCTGGCTCAGGCGGGATGATCGACAAGGGGATCGCCGGTTTTCGATTGATGTGACGGCGCTGTCACACTGGACCTACGAGGAGGATGGTCATGGGACGCTCAGCTCAGTTTGATGTGACGCTTTCGGACGATCTTTTGCGACACTTGCGGATAACCGCCCGGCAAACACACGTTCCGCTCCGCTGGCTGGTCGCCGGACTTGTTTGCGATACGTTGGAGCAAGAACCGCGCAAGCCAGCATCCGCAATCTTTAGCGATTCAAACAACGCTTCCGGCCGGGCCGGGAGGTGCACCAGACCGATCCCCGTGACCCAGGCGTCAGCGTGAGGACCGGGCGTTGGCTAGTCTCGGATCGACCGATCTTGCCGTGCGCGACGAGGCTGCGGACAGGATGCCGGGCATGGTTCAAACCTGTTTTCGAACCTGGAGGTCACCATGTTGAAATCGCCAGCCGAACGAGTCCAGGTTGTCGTGGGCGACATCACGAAGCTCGACGTCGACGCGATTGTCAACGCCGCCAACAGTTCGCTCTTGGGGGGCGGAGGGGTCGACGGCGCCATCCATCGCGCCGCGGGGCCAGGCCTTCTGGAAGAGTGCCGCGCTCTGGGCGGCTGCCCGACCGGCGAGGCACGGATCACCGGCGGGCACAAACTCAAGGCCAGGCACGTGATCCACACGGTGGGACCGGTCTACCGAGACGGCCGCCACGGCGAGGGCGAACTGCTGCGCTCCTGCTACGAACAGTCGCTGCGTCTGGCCGCCCTCCATCAGGCCGGCACAGTCGCTTTCCCCTGCATCTCGACCGGCGTCTATGGATACCCGAAAGCCGAGGCCTGCCAGGTCGCCGTCGACACGGTGCTGGCTTGGCTCGAGCGGAACGAGCTTCCCCACGGGGTCGTCTTCTGCTGCTTCGGCGAGGAAGACGGAAACCTGTACCGTGAGCGCCTGTCGTGCTGAGTCACACAGTCCCGTAGGGTCCGCTGTGCGGACCGATGGGCGGGGCATTTGGACCGCACAGCGGACCCTACGATACTATGAGGGCGGGGCATTTGGACCGCACAGCGGACCCTACAATACCCTTTCATCCTCGAAGGTGGCCCATGCAGAGATGAATCACAGTCGCTTGAGCGCTTCCGTGGCCGGCACGCTGGGCTCACGGAGCCGCTCGGCGAGATTCTGTCGAAATGTGGGATGATGCTCGAGCAGGCGATCGATGAGATCATCCTCCTCCTCGGGCGGCACGAGCTGAAACGACGGGACACCGTTGACGGTGACGATCACCGGCTCGTTGTGGCAAAGCTTGCCGTACTCGCTCAGGCTCGCCTTGGCTTCACTCAGCGGGATCACTTTCATGGTGTTCCGTAAGCTCCTTTCCCTGATCACCTCGTCCATGCGGCATAATCGTATCCTTGACATCACAGCCATCCCCCCGTGAAGCCGGCCCTGCGCAGGCCTCTGATGATCACCGGACACCGGCGCATGAGTTTCCAGAGGAAGCCGCTGCGGTAGTTCTCGATCATCAACCCCACCGGCCCCTGGTCGATGCCGATGTGGTAGGGCGCCACCCAGCCGTGGTCGCTCCCTTTCACCGGAAAGGTGCGGTTGAATGTGGCCTTGAAGCCGTAGGGTTCCAGCATGCCGAGATCCAGCTTTGAGAAGTGCTGGATCGTCGGAATCACGATCTCGGGAGCGAACGGCAGAGATGCCACGACGGCCCAGGGGGCGATTGTGCCGTCGTCGGGGCCATAAGGAGCACCCCGAGCGATGTAGCCGTAGAACTGTCGCTCGATGCCCTTGACCTTCCGCTTCACCGCGCCGGGACCGTCGCTGGCGGTGATCCCCCAGCAGTTCTTGCCGTACATCTCGAACTCGAGCGGGTTGCGGATGGCATATTGCTGGTGGACGTAGGTGGCGCGCCGACTGTTCTCGAAATAGTCGATGCCGTGCTCGCGCATGAAGCTATCCTGAATTCCCCGGAAGTCAATCCATATATGCGAAAGCTGGTGAGTGAAGAGCGGTCCGGAGTAGAGGTATTCGTAGCCGTAAATCTTCTTCCAGTGATGACCCGAGACGTAGGCCTTATAGCTTTCCGGCGGCAAGGGGTAGCTGGGCGAGCCGAGCCCGAGCAGGTGGAGCAAAAGGGACTCGTCATAGCCGAACCAGCGATGACGCAGGAAACCATGCTCCGGCCGCCAGCCGTGGGTGACCGTCGCCTGACCGTCGCGTGCCCAGTTCCAGTCGGCGCGCTGGTAAAGTCGGTTGGCGAGGGTCACGATCTCGCGCTCGATGGCGTCATCCCGGTCAAAGTACGTGGCGGCGGCGAGCATGCCCGCGAAGAGAAACGCCGAGTCGATTGTCGAGACCTCGCAGTTCCAGACGCGGCGGCCCGTATGCATGTCGAGAAAATGATAATAGAACCCCTTGTAGCCGGTGGCGTCGGGCTCGGTCCCCTGCCGGCTATCGGCAAAGAAACGCAGGGTCTTGAGGGTCCACCGCGCCAACGATTCTCGGTCGCGGAACTGCCGCTCGGCGGCTGCCGGTGCCGAGGCCAGCGCCATGCCAACCGCGGCGATACTACAGGGCGAGCCGGGACGGGTGCTGTCTCCGATCAGGCCGTTTTCAGGGCTGACTTCTTTGAGATAGTAGTGCAGCGTGGTCTCTTGCAACGCATGCAATTGCTCGTCGGTGAGCGTTGGGGAATCCGCCCGTTGATCGGTGGATCGAAGCATCAATGACATCGTGTTCCCCAGCGCGGTTGTTAGCCAGAGTCGCCTCGTCATGCTTTCCATCTGACGCCAGCCCTCACTTGTCGTTTCGTGCAACACTCGTACTCATTCATTTTACGACATGGTATGGGTCGTCCGGAGTTGGGGCGAGGCTGTTCCGTTTTCCGCATCTTGCCTCACGGCCAGCCTCTCACCCGGCCTTCGGCCACCCTCTCCCCGAGGAGACCGTCCGGCTTTGGGGAGAAAGTAGGGGAAACAAGTGGC
>JBMFUH010000246.1:0-8338 GCA_049966735.1 Isosphaeraceae bacterium | reverse complement strand
GCGCGAAGAAGGCAGGTTCGCGCGGCGGCTCAAAAACCGGCCCATCAAGAAGCTCTCTCAGGTCAACTACCTTGCTCGTTCCATCGTTGAAGGATACTCGCATGCGAGAGTCGCCGCGGACTTCGGCTTCCACGATTCGAAGGATCATGATACGACACTCCGTTCAATCGAGCGGTGCGATCAGGTTGCAAGACTGGCCGGCTCGCGCCAACCGCCAGTTGTCCCTCACTGCACCTTCGCCATCGCCTCGACCTTCCGCCAGATCGTTTCGCCGGCTCCCGGCACGTGGAGCACGTCGCACTCGGTGCCCAGAATATGGGCGTGGCCGCAGGCGCGCATGGCCCGCACCAGCGAACTGGAGAGCCGGCCCACTTCCTCCAGCGGCATGGCGGCGTCGGAGTAGAACGACTTCGAGGGCAAATTGCCGTAGAGCACGACCGAATCGGGCACGAGCGCGGCGTCTTCCCAGAGCTTGCGCGAGCTGCCCAGACTCATGATCGCGGGCTCGAGGCGGCTGGCGAACGCCCGCACCATCTCCCGGCTGAGATCGCCGCAGTTATGGAAGATCAAGTCGGCATTCGCTTTACGCAAGATATCGTTTAACCGTGCGTTGGGTTCGAGCACCAGCCGCTCGAAGATCGGCGAACCGGCCTTGATTTGCCGGGGCGAGAGGAACGCCGTGCTCGCCGCCGGCTCGCAAACCATGACGGCCCTTGCCCCCTGCTCGAGCTGGCGACGGACCGAGGAAAGCACGGCCTGCTCGGCCACCTCCAGGCAGTCGACCAGCAGCTTCACCTGGCTGTCGGCCTCGACCGGAACGCCCGAGCCGAGAAGCGCCACGGCCGTGATGGGATCGGCCATCAGCTTGGTGGCCAGCGAGAACGGACCGATCACCATGCCCACGGGCAAGAGTTCGGTCGAGCCGGCGATGTACCGCAGGGCCGCGTCGCGCGCCTCGCTTCCCGGGCGGCAAACCGCCTCACCCCGGCCCAGCCTCTCACGCGTCTCGCGATCCAGCGCCGCCGTGAAGTGATACCGATCCGCCTCTTCCTCGCCGATCCCCAGGCGAGCCAGCATGTCGGCCTTTTCCAGCCGCAGGTCCATGAGCGGCAACGCCAGGGTCGTGCCCCAGCGCCGGGCGTTTCGTTCAATAACCTGGCCCAGCCGCAAGCCGTCGCGCCGAGCGGCTTCGGGGTCCGGCTCTTCGTTCAGGACCAGGTCCGTGGCCATCGGCAACGCGCGGCCCGAGCGCGCCAGGTCGAGATAATAGGAACGCGCCATCGAAATATGTCCCGATTATCCCACACCAACCATCTTCCGCGCCAAAGCCACGGCGCTGCTGGCGCTTTCGCCGTAGCCGTCGGCGCCGATGTCGTCGGCGTATTGCTGGGTCACCGGCGCGCCGCCGACCAGTACCTTGACCTGGTCGCGCAGGCCGGCCTGCTTGAGGGCTTCGATCGTCGACTTCATCGACGGCATCGTGACCGTCAAGAGCGCCGAGAGGCAGACGATTTGCGCTCCTCTTTCGCGGATCGCGTCGATGAACTTCTCCGCAGGCACATCGGCCCCCAGGTCGATGACCTCGAAGCCGCCCCCCTCGAGCAAAGAGGCCACGAGATTTTTGCCGATGTCGTGCAGGTCTCCCTTCACCGTGCCGATCGCCACGGTGCCGGTGGGCTTGGCCCCGCGCTCGACCAGCAGCGGGCGCAGCAGCTCAAGCGATCCTTTCATGGCCCGCGCCGAGAGGAGCAGTTCCGGCACGAAATACTCCTCCTCCTCGTACCGCTTGCCCACCTCGTCCATCGCCGGCACCATCGTGCCCGAGATCAACTCCAGGGGATCGATGTTCTCAGCGATGGCATCTCTGGTGACCGCGGCGGCTGTCTTGGCGTCACCGTTGAGCACCGCGTCGTATAGCTTCTTCAGATCGGCCATGGTTACCTCTGGGTTTGCTTATTCGACATCATTTCTGTCCGTTGAACTCGTGCACGGCATCGAACATCGCCACGATATTCGCGACCGGCGTGCCGGCCTGGATATTGTGAATCGTGTTGAACACGAAACCACCCCCGGGCGCGAAGATCTCGCAGCGTCTCTTGACCTGGTCGCGGACCTCAGCCGGCGTGCCAAAGGGCAACGTCTTCTGAGTATCCACGCCCCCTCCCCAGAAGGTCAGACGATCGCCGAAATCCCGCTTCAGGAGCTCCGGCTCCATGTCCGCGGCCGAGCACTGCACGGGGTTGACGATCTCCATCCCCGCCTCGGCGAACGACTCGTAGAACCGCTTCACCGAGCCGCAGGAGTGCTTGAAGCATTTCCAGGTTGTGTGGGAGTGAATCCAGTCGCACATCCTTTTGTAATAGGGGAACCAGAGCTCGCGGAACGTGGATACCGAGCAGAACGCCGAGGTCTGCGTGCCGAAGTCGGTCCCGCAGACAAAGACGATGTCCACGCTCTCGCCGATGGTCTTGTGCACCCGCTCCAGGTTCTGCAGGGCGATCTCGGTCTGCCGCTCGAAGATCGCGTGAACGTAGTCGCGCCGGCTCTTGAGCGACATGTACCATTCGCTGATGTCGCGAATGCCCCGTGGGTCCTTGAGAAACGTAGCGGGCACGAGCGCGATGTCGCCCAGGGCCATGCCGCCGAAATTGGCGATCACTGCCCGTCCCGAGGCGCGTGCCGCGTCGACGTCGGCCTTGATCGCGGCCAGGTCGGCATCGCTCAGGACCTTGAATTCCTCGAGGTTGTCGTCGACGTTCAGGTGATCGGGATCGAGATGGTTCTGGCGAATGATCGCATCGAAGAAATGAAACCCCTTGGGCATTCGCCCGCTCGGCTCGGCCGAGAGGTCCCCCTCGGGATAAATCAGCGTATCTCCCTGCTCATCCACGGTCGTCTGGAACAAGCCCGGCACGAGCACATCCAGGCCGTTGAACGTCCAGGGCTTCCAGTCCTTGTTCTCGAAGCCGAACGAGGTCTTGCGGCGGAAGACCCCGTCGACGTCGACCCCGATCGCCTGCTTGAGGTCCTCGTCGAGCAGTCCGAGCATTTGCAGCGGCTCGTGAATCTTCACCGGCCGCTTGGCCAGGCCGTAATAGTCCCGCAAGGCGGCCACGCAAGACACGTGGATGCCGGTCACGGCCGTGCTGCCGAAGTCGATGGGCACCCGGTCCGGCTGCTTGTGCGCAACCGCTTCCCGCACACGCTGCCGGCTGGGTGTGGTCGTGGGGGATGCTTCAAGCATCGTCATCGAGGTAAGCCCTCCACGGTTAGTTTAACTCCTATCCAAACTAGCGGCCCCGGTAGGCTTGGTCAACGAGAAGCTGATGCCGGAGACGCACTTCTTTGGAGAATAGCCTTGGTTGTTCCGTGGTTGTAAGATAGTCATCAAGAGTCCGATCGTTCCTTGCCGTCGTGGCAGCGTACCTTGGAATCCTAGCCGGTCGCCATCTCGGCGCTTGCGTCATGACGACATCGGGGTTGACAATGAATATCGACCTGAAGCCCGACCTGGAAAGCCGCTTGAACCGCCTTGCGCAGCGGAAGTCTCGCTCCGCCGCCGAGTTGGTCGAAGAGGCCATCGCGTTGTATCTCGACTCCTGGGAAGAGGAACCCTCCGAGTGGGTCAAGGAGACGCAGAAGCGGCTCTCCCAAGTCTGGCCGATCGAGGAGTTCGGCGACTGGGCGCCGCCACATGGTCGGTGAATCTCAAGGCCAGATCTGGTGGGCCAATCTGCCTGATCCACTGGGGTGGAGACCCGTCTTGATCCTCACTCGGAGCGACGCCCTGACCACGCTCCACTACGCCACCGTAGCCCCCTTGACCCGGACCATCCGGGGGATCGACACCAAGGTTGTTCTTGAACCTGAAGATGGCGTACCATCTCGCTGTGCTGTCACTCTCGATAACATTGCCACCATTGATCAAGATCTCCTGGTGCGTCACCTCGCGACTCTTTCAGCCGAGCGGATGAACGAGGTCTGGGAAGCGATTCACGTCGCCTTTGACGTGCCGTTCTGATGCGCGTTTTCGCGCGGGAGCCGCTCCGCCTTTGCGGCCGGACCGCGGACGGACTATGATCGACCTCGGCAACCCGGGTACTGACGTGTCGCAACCCCACAATTTCAATCCAGAGCAGGCGCTAAAATGACAACATGGCCATTGACGGTTCGCGCCTGGCGGCTCGCACGCTTCCGCGGACTTCTGTCCTGCCTCATGCTCGTGTTCGGCTGGCCAACCATTCCCGCTGAGCCGCCCGGCGATCCACCAGCTTCCCCCTGGAGGCTCGCCTGCCGGCTGGCCAGCTACGGCAAGTACCAGACCTCCGCCTGGGATCACTTGCCCTCGATCGGCGTCCACCATGTCTTCCTCAGCGTGCCTAAACCCGAGGAGATTGAAACGGTTCGGAAGAGGCTGAAGGCTCACGGACTCAAGCCCCTGGTGGTAGGCGGTCACGCCAACCTGGGACAGCCGGGAGGCATCGATGAGCTGGCCGGTCAACTGGCCGTCTGCGAGAAACTGGGTGTACATTATATGTTTCTCTCACCTCGGCATACGGGAGTTGACAAGGAGATGGCGTACGAGCGGCTGCGTCGCCTGGGGGACATCGCCAGGCGCCACGGCGTGATCATCACCCTGGAGACCCATCCCGACCTGGGGACCAACGGCGACATCCATCTCGAGACGATGAGACGCATCAACCACCCCAATATCCGGGTGAACTTTGACACCGGCAACATCACTTTCTACAATCGCGGCGCCGACGTGGTCGCCGAGCTGAAGAAAATCATCGACTACGTCGCCACGGTTGAGCTGAAAGACCACGGCGGCAAGCCCCGGACCTGGGACTTTCCCGCGCTCGGCCAGGGCAAGACGGATTTCCCCGGCGTGCTTGCGGTCCTCAAGGCCCATCGCTTCAGCGGGCCGATCACCATCGAGGTCGAAGGGGTCGAGGGTAAGCCCTGGAACGAGGACCAGACGAAACAGGCCATCGCCCGTTCGGTGGCCTATCTGCGGCAACTTGCTCCCTTCCAGTGACCTGCAAGGGAAACATGGCTCGAGGAGAAGATCATGAGCATCGTCAACCGATGGACCTGGAACTGGATCGTTCCGCTGACGCTCGCCGCCTTCGAGCCCGCCTGGCTCGCCGCGGCACCACCGGCAAGCTCGCGCCAGCCCGCGCGGACACTCACCGCCGAGACGCACAACTCCGGCTTCGCCCTGGCCCACGATACCTACAACGGCCTCTCGTCGGCCAGCGACGGGCGCATTTACTACGTCCTCAGCACCGAGCCGTTTGACCGGGGCGCCCACGTCTTCGTCTTCGATCCGGCCAACGGCAAGATCAAGGACCTCGGCGACCTGACCGAGGCTTGCGGCGAGAAGGACAAGAAGACGATCGTCCAGGGGAAGAGCCACGTCAACTTCGTCGAATGCCAGGGCAAGCTCTACTTCGCCACCCATGTCGGCTTTTACTCGATTGTCGAAGGCATGGAGACGATGGGCATTCCCCCCAAGGGCTACGCGCCTTATCCCGGCGGCCATCTGCTCAGTCTCGAGATGGCTACCGGCAAGTTTGCCAACCTGGCCCTCTACCCGCGCGAAGGCATCATCACGATGAATATGGACACATGCCGGAGGCGGATCTTCGGGATCACCTGGCCGACCGGACGGTTCTTCCGTTTCGACCTGGCCACGCGCGACCTCAAGGACTTCGGCCGGGTCTGCGGGCTGGGTGAAGCCGGCCGGGACCCGACCTATCGCACCATCTGCCGGGCGATCGCCGTCGATCCCGCGGACGGATCGGCCTACTTCACCGACTCGGAGGGGACGATTCACCGCTACCGCGCATCAGCCGACGCCGTCGAGGTCGTCCAGGGTGACAACATGAAGAAGGACTACTTCGGCCTCTACGACCCCACCTCGGCCGGCCACATGGGTTACAACTGGCGGCAGGTAGTCTGGGTGCCCTCTCAAAAGATGATCTACGGTGTGCACGGCAACTCCGGCTACCTCTTCCGGTTCGACCCCAAGGCCGAGAGGATCGAGGTCCTGGACCGCATCACCTCCGACCCCTCCCACCGCGCGGGGATGTTCGACCAGTTCAGCTACGGCTACCTCGGATTCACGCTCGGGCCCGACGGGCGGACCCTTTACTACCTGACCGGCGGGCCCGTCTACGTCGCGGGGAAGCGGCTGGCCGGCAAGTCCAAGACAGCCATGGGCGAATCCAAGGGGATCGAGAATCTCCACCTGGTCACCTACGACATCCCCACGAATCGCCGTGCCGACCACGGGGCCATCTTCTTCAAGAACGGAGACCGGCCGGCCTACGTCAACTCGATCGCCGTCGGCAAGGACGGCACCGTGTATTCTCTGTCGCGCATCACCGAAAACGGCAAGACGCGCACCGACCTCTTCAGCATCCCGGCCTCACAGACCAGGGAGCTGATCCAATCCACCCAGATCGCCAGGGATTGATCTTTGACTGAACTGCTTTTCCCGATCAAGAAAGGAGATGACGATGAAGAGCCGATTTGATCGCCGTCGATTCCTGGCAACGGCCGCGGCAGCGGGGGCGGCGGCCTCGGCCGCGACCAGCCGGGCCGACCAGGACAAGCCCGCCGTGCTCGGGGGCAAGCCGGTTCGCCGCGCCCCCTTTCCGAGCTGGCCGCGGTTCGACCAGCTCGACCAGAAGAACATCCTTGACGTCCTGCACAGTGGCCACTGGTTTCGCGGCGGCGGCGACTGCGTGAACCGGTTCGAGGCGGCCTATGCCCAGTTGACAGGCGCCAGGCACTGCGTGGCCACCGCCAACGGCACCAGCGCCCTCTTTGCCTCGCTGGCGTCGATCGGCATCGAGCCGGGCGACGAGGTGATCGTTCCCCCCTACACGTTCATCGCCACGATCAACGTCGTGCTGCTGCAATACGCCCTGCCAGTCTTCGTCGACACCGACCCCGAGACCTTCCAGATCGACGCCAGGAAGGTCGAGGCGGCCATCACCGAGCGGACCAGGGCGATCATCCCCGTGCACCTCGGGGGCAATGTGTCCGACATGGACGCGATCCTGGCCATCGCCGCGAAGCACAAGCTGCCGGTCATCGAAGACGCCTGCCAGGCCCACCTCGCCGAGTGGCGGGGCAAGAAGGTCGGCAACCTGGGGGCGACCGGCTGCTTCAGCTTCCAGGTCTCGAAAAACCTCTCCTCCGGGGAGGGAGGCGCGATCCTGACTGCCGATCCCGACCTGGCCGAGAAGTGCTACGCGTTCCAGAACAACAACCGGGCCCGCACGGCCACCGGCTACAACTTCTTCTACCGGGGCGGCCGGGGCGCCAACCTGCGGATGACCGAGTTCCAGGGCAACCTCCTCCTGGCCCAGATGACCCGGCTCGAGAAGCAGTCACGCACTCGCGAGCAAAACGCCCAGTACCTGACGCGACTGCTCAGGGAGATTCCCGGCATCCACCCGGCCAGGATGTACGAGGGTTGCACGCGGAACGCCTATCACCTGTATATGTTCCGCTACAAGAGCGAGGAATTCGGCGGGCTGACTCGGGCGAAGTTCCTGCACGCCCTGGACGCCGAAGGCATCCCCTGCTCCTCCGGCTACGGAACGCTTAACAAGGAACCGTTCATCCAAGCCGCCTTGAACTCCAGGGGATTTCGCCGAATCTTTTCCAAGGAAATCCTCGACGGCTATCCGGAACGGAACCAGTGCCCGGCTAACGATCAGCTCTGTCAGGAAGCCGTCTGGTTCACCCAGTCCATGTTCCTGGGGACCAAGAGCGACATGGACCAGATCGCCGCGGCCGTCCGGAAGATCCACGCCCACGCCGAAGTGCTCGCGCGAGCGTGACACGACCTCCGATTCAACCCGGGCCGGCCGGCGTCCTTCGCAGCCGGTTCGGGACTGACTGGAGTTCTTGCGCAGCAAGCCGGATCGCCCGGCGACTCCCGCCTTTTCACTCCGCTTCCCATCCACCAGATTGGCAAGGATCACAGCGCGGCCTATCGGCTGCAACCAAAGGGGGATGAAAGTTGGCGTCGCCCCAGGTAGGGTACAAAGAATCCACCAAGACTTCTCCTACAGGAGACGACGCCATGCAGTCCTTTGTATCGCGGCATCAACACCAGATTCAAGGCACCCTCAGTGGGTTCGACCGGCTCCGCTTCGTGGGCTCCCTGCCGCGGTTGTCCTACGTTGAGGGTCTGGCCGCCTTCCTGGGAGCCACCGGCGTGTTGCTCAAGGACTTCGGCGATTACATGTTGAAGCTCAGCCAACGGATCAAGCACGCTTATGGGCAGAACAGCGTGAAGCTCTACGACAAGCAAGGG
>JBMFUH010000245.1:0-8340 GCA_049966735.1 Isosphaeraceae bacterium | reverse complement strand
TGACGGTCGCGGTGACCGAATGAGGGGGAGTGAGGCGCTGCCCCCAAAGTAATCGCCTCGGCGACGGATTGGCCGTGGTCGAGGCGATGCGGTGGTCAAACGCGGAGAGGAAGCCGCTGGTCGAGGCTAGAACGGCTCGTAGCAGGACCGCTTCGGGTTGTGGCAGTCGGGCCCGCCGACGTTGTCGTCGTCGGGACCGTATTCCTTCAACGTCCTCAGGCACCAGTAGATGGTGTTGTCGTAGTCCTCGTGAGCTTCCCGGCCCAGGCCGTCGCTGTAGACGTACATTCCCTTGCTCCGCAGGTGGCGGCACCGGGGCGCCTGGGGCTCGACAACCGGCAGTTCGTTGGTTTCGGGGTCGGTCATGGTGATCACCCTTCCCAGTAGCGGTTGCCCGACGAGGCCAGCAGGGCGCGCTTGACGGCGGTGCGGGTCAGGCCGACCTTGTAAGCGTTCAACGACAGTGGGTTGGCTCCCTCGGCGGCCGCCTCACCGGCCGCGGCCGCCGTCTCGGGCGTGATGGACTTGCCCGCGATCGCCCGCTCGGCGCTCTTGCTCCGCCAGGGAACCGGGGCCACTCCGTAGATCACCACCCGGGGGTTGGCGACCCTGTCTCCGTCCAGAGCATAGGAGACCGACGCCATCACCAGCGGCCAGTCGTGGGCCTGCTTTTGCCGGACCTCGTAGGAGGCGTTCTTCCCCTTTGCCGGGGGAATCGTCACCTTCATGAGCAGCTCGTCGGCAGCGAGGGTCAGTTCGCGGTCGTCGTTGGATCTGGGAACCCGGTACAGGTTCTCGACCGGCACGGTCCGCTCTCCCTTGGGGCCGACGATCATTGCCGAGGCGCCCAGGGCGACCAGCGGGACGGCCAAGCTGGAGGGAGAGACGAAGAGCGCATCGCCCTCGGTCATGAAGATGGCATGGTAGCGATTGTCGCCGGAGCGGACGAGGCTCTTGCCGTCCTTGAGCGCCAAGAGGCCGTTGCCGGCGCGGAAGTACCAGCACCTCGGCCGCTGGAGCAGGTTGCCCCCCAGGGTCGCCATGTTGCGGATCTGGGGCGTGCCGACTTCCAGGGTCGACTGCCAGAGCGCGGGGTAGCTCTCGCGCAGGGCCTTGTGGTCGACGATGGCCGCCAAGAGCGTCCCGGCGCCGATGGTCAGGCCGGAGCCCGGGTCGCCGGAGATGCCGGCCAGCGGCCTGATCTCCTTGAGGTAGACCACCCGCCTGGGCGAGAGGATTCCATCCTTGATCCGGCCCAGCAGGTCCGTACCGCCCGAGAGGGCTGTGGAATTGGGCTCACCCAGGAGCTTGATTGCATCCGGAGCGCTCGTGGGGGCAGCGAAATCGAAAGCATTCATGGGTGATTACGCCTTCCCTTCTTTGGAAGCCGTGGCCAGGGCATTGAGTATGTTCCGGGGGGTCATCGGCCACTCGGAAACACGCACGCCGATGGCGTTGGTCACCGCGTTGGCAATGGCGGCGGCGGTGGAGATCGTGGGGGGCTCGCCCACCCCGATCACTCCGCGGCCCTTCTGGTCCGGTGGTTCGTAGGCCCGGACGATGATCTCGGGAATGTCCGAGGCGCCGGCCAGCTTGTACATCTCCATGTCGGGGTTGAGCATCACGCCGGTGATCGGGTCCATGATCCGCTCTTCGAACAGGCCGTAGTTCAGGCCCATGATCACGCCGCCGTAGATCTGGCTTTCCCAGGTCAGCCGGTCCATGATCAGCCCCGAGTCCTGGATGGCCACGATCTTCTTGACCCGGACGACGCCCGTTTCGAGATCCACGGTGACCTCGGCGAACTGGCAGCCGCCGACGCCCGAGCCAGCCAGACCTTGCGTGAAGTCGCCCGTCTCGGAGATCGAGGCCATGCCCAGCTTGCGGCAGGCCTCCTTCCAGTTCATGATCGGCTCGCCCTTGACGTGGAGCTGGCCGTTCTTGAGGGCCAGGTCTTGCGCCGAGGCCTGGAGGATGGGAGCGATCCTCTTGAACATCGCGTCACGGGCCCTGGTCACCGCGTCCAGGCAGGGAGGGGCCATGGTCGCTGTCGTGGTCGAGCCGCCCGAGGGCTGGCCGGGCGGGAACGTCGAATTGCCGATATTGGAGATGATATCGGTCGCCTTCAGGCCGAGGACCTCGGCCGCGATGATCGCCAGGACGGTTCGGATGCCGGTGCCCAGGTCCTGGGTGGCCGTCTTCAGCTCGACCGACCCGTCCGGGCTGATCGTGCAACTGACCTTCTTGTCTTCGCCACCTGGTCCGCCCCCCCACTGGTGGAGAGCCATGCCCATGCCGGGGCGAATCGGTCCCGTACCGTTCTGGCCGCGGGGCTTGCGCTTGGCTCGCCAGCCGATCAGCTCGGCTCCCAGCCGGACCTCGTTCTCGTAGATCGGGGTGTGGAAATCACCGGGGTCCAGGTTCTTGAGCCGGAACTCCAGGGGGTCGATGTTCAGCCTGTCGGCCAGGTCGTCCATGGCCGCTTCCATCAGGGCGCAGCCCTGGGGATGGCCGGGCGCCCGCATCGCTCGTGCCCCGCCGCAGTTGACGAAGACCTCGCTATGGGTCCGCGATGATGCGGGAACGTGATAGACATAAGGCAGGGGGAAGTTCGACCCGCCCCGGTTGCCGCCGGTACCGTGGGTCTCGGCGAACATCGCGACCAGCTTGCCCTGTTTGGTCGCGCCCAGCTTGATCTTCCCCGAGGCGCTGGGGCGATTGCCGGCCGCCAGGTGTTCCTGGACCCGGTCGAGGAAGAGCCGCACGGGCTTGCCCGTCTTCTTGGCCAGCTCGGCGGCCGTGCGGCCCCAGACGTCGGCCCCGAACTTGGAGCCGAAGCCGCCGCCCATGTAATCCGTGAGCACGGTGACGTTGGCCTGGGGGATGTTGAGGGCCTCGCCCAGCTCGGCGGCCACCACTTGCACTGCCTGGGTGCTCGACCAGACGGTCAGCTTGTCGGGGCCGTCCCACCGGGCGGTGAGGCCGTGCGTTTCCAGGCAGGTGTGCGTGATGACCGGCAAGGTGTAGGTGCCTTCGATCACCACGTCGGCCTTGGCCATCGCGCCGTCGGGATTCCCGTTGGCGTTGGCGCGGCCCTTGCGGACGTTGCCCCCCTTGAAGACCACGGGAGCTCCCTCGGCCATCGCCTGGGGCTCGGTGACGACGTGGGGCAAGACCTCGTATTCAACCTTGATGGCGCGGACCGCGTCGCGCGCCTGCTCCTCGGTCTCGGCTGCCACGGCGGCGATGTCGTCTCCCTGGTAGCGGAGGGTCGCGCCGGCCTGGGCGATGATCGAGACCGCCTTGACCCCCGGCATCTTCTCGGCCGCGGCGGTGTCGATCGATTTGATCTTGGCATGAGCGTGCGGGCTGTACAGGAGCACGCCGAAGAGCATGCCTTCAGGTCGGACGTCGCTGGGATACTTGGCGCGGCCGGATGCCTTGAGCAGACCATCGACACGAAGAACCTTGGTGCCGATCAGTCGAGGATTCTCGGGCCAGGTGAGGGCCATCGCTTCAGGCTCCTTTCATCGCTTTGGCCGCATCGAGGGCCGCCTGGAGAACGCCGATGTACGTGCCGCAGCGACAGATGTTGCCGTCGACCCCCTTGCGAACCTCCTCGAGGGTCGGGTTGGGATTCTTGTCGAGCAGAGCCTTGCAGGCGGTGACGAACCCTGGCGTGCAGTAGCCGCACATCAGACCATCGTTGGCGTGGAAGGCGTGGGGGACTCCATGCTCGCCGGTGTCGAAGCTTTCCAGAGTCTCGATCGTCTTCCCCTGGCAGGTGACCGCCAGAGTGGTGCAGGCGTAAACGGGCGCGCCGTCGATGATCACGGTGCAGGCGCCGCAGCTTGCCCGGTCGCAGACCCGCTTGGGTCCGGTCACGTCCAGGCGGTTGCGCAAGGTGTCCAGCAGAGTACTCCGAGGCTCGACGGTGACCTTGCGGTCCTCGCCGTTGACCTTGAGCGTGATCTCGACCTGTCCCGAAAGGACCTTTGGCCCCGCCACCTCCTGGGCCGCTTCGGCCTCCGGAAGTGTGGTGGCGGCCTGGCCGGTCAGCACGGCGGTTGCCGCCGCCACTCCCGACCCTCGCAGGAAGTCGCGACGGCTCTGGCCCGGAGGCCCGCCGTTCTTCTGGGGATCCTGTTCTCGCATCACGCGATTTCTCCCTCAACGTTTCCATCCACCCCGGATCTGACTCCGGAGGTTGCCCAAACGTTTCCATCCACCCCGGATCTGACTCCGGAGGCTGCCCACGGAATCGACGCTTTGGAAATGTCTCGCCAGGGTCAAGGCCCGGGAATCGGTCCCACGCGAGGCGGTCTCGTACTTGCCCCCCGCATTCCAGACGTCTGGCGAGGATGTCTAACACAAATACTCGATGTTCCACCGATCAATCAAGAGCCTTGTTGCACGTGCTTTGCCAGATCGTTGCGCAAGAGCCACCCGGGCGGGGCGATCCGCTCTGGCCTGCGAGCCTCCACGAATCGGAGACTCGATCGACCTCGATGACCGCTCAGACGGCGGATTTGCCGCGAACTTCGATGACCTCTTCCCGGCTCCTTGGTTACTTGGCTGGCGCAGGCTGTATAATCGGGGCTGCTTCCGACTCAAGGGTTCCGGCCATCGCGTGTACCGGACAATCGATCCCCGCGCCCGGCTCCTCTAGAGGCCTTCGACACGGAGGGATAGAAAGCCCTGATCGACGACACAGAGGGATTCCGCGAGTGGTTGGCGAGGACCCTGGGATCGGAGGCCATTCACTCGCTCATCAACAATCTGGTTCGCTACGGCGGGAGTGTGGATATGGGAACATGACGGATCGGCGATCACCCGAAAAACCGAACCGATTCGCTTTCTCTCTGAGGAGAACGGTTTAGCCCGATAGCCCTATCATGCAACTGCCTCGCGTGCGGTTTCCACTCCGGGTCATGATGGCGGTCGTGGCCGCGATCGGTCTGCTCATGGGCCTGGGTCTCTGGTGGCTCCGCGGCCCGCTCATCGTCGTCGAGCCGGCACCTCAGCCACGATCAGCGAGCGTGGATCACGAGATTTACGACGTGAGTTTCCAGATGCTCGTGGATATGTCATTCCTCACCTTCCCGGGTATGCTGGGGACGGTCGGACAGCGGTCTTCCTCTTCTCGTTCGGCCCCACCGCGCACGGTGCCGTGGGGTCCTATCTACTGAGGAAGGTGAATGGCCGCTGGGAGATTGTTTTAAAGCATCTTGGCTATTTCTCATGAGGCCAGCCGCAAGCGGCGGAGTGGTCCCGAACCGAAGGACGATGGGCATGTCCCTTGAATCCGTAGGCTTGTTAATCGAGCGAGCCCGGCAGGGCCGCTATGCGCTGGGGTACTTCGAAAGCTGGAACCTGGAGTCGCTTCAGGGAGTGATCGACGCCGCCGAGCAAACCCGCTCGCCGATCGTGATCGGCTTCAACGGCGAGTTCCTCAGTCGGGACGATCGCCTGGCCGGCGAACGGCTGAACTGGTACGCGGCGTTGGGGCGGGCGGCGGCCGAGTCGGCCACGGTTCCTTGCGGCTTGATCTTCAACGAGTGTTCCTCGGATGACTGGGTCGTCCAGGCGATCGAGAGCGGGTTTAACCTCGTCATGCCGGCGGATCCAGAGGCACCTTTCGATACTTACGTTCACCGTGTGTCTCATCTGACTCGGCTGGCCCATTCCCGTGGGGTTGCCGTCGAGGCCGAGGTCGGCGAGCTTCCCGCCGGCTTGGCCGGCCACGGCGACGTTGACGGAAGTCTCACCGACGCGAGCCTCGCCGCGCGGTTCGTGGAGGCCACGGGTGTCGACCTCCTGGCCGTCAGTGTCGGCAATGTGCATGTCAAGCTTGAGGGCTCGCGGGATCTCGACCTGAACCGGCTCGACGAGATCCATCGGCGGGTCGAGATTCCGCTCGTGCTGCACGGCGGAACGGGAATCTCGGCCGACTCGCTCCGCCGGGCCATCGGCTTGGGAGTGGTCAAGGTCAACTACGGGACCTACCTCAAGCAGCGCTATCTGCGAGCCATTCGATCGATGCTGGAACGGGAATGCCCCGACCCGCATCGGGTTCTGGGTATGGGGGGGCCGGACGATCTGCTGGTCGCCGGCCGTCTTGCCGTGCGCGACGCGGTCCGCGAGCGGATCGATTTGCTGGGCTGCCGTGGGCGGGCCGATTGACCAGGGGAGCAGTTCATGAATGTCGAGATGAGGATGCCCGACCTGGCGACCACCGGCTCGCCGATCAAGGTTCTGCGCTGGCTCGTGGAAGTGGGCCAGTCCGTTCGCCGCGGTGAGCCCCTGCTCGAGGTCGAGACCGACAAGGCCGTCATGCAGGTGGAATCGGTCCTCACTGGACGCCTGTGCTCGCTTGCGGCCAGCGAAGGTGACGAGGTGGAGGCTGGAAAGGCGATTGCCGTTTTCGAGACTGATCAGGCTCCGGTCTCGGTCAGCGCGGGCATCGAGCCGGCGAGCGCGGCGATGTCTGTGCGGGCGACTGCTTCGGAGCCTGTCCACGACGGCCGGACTTCCCTTGTCGCGCCACGCCGCCAGTCGTTTTTCGCCCGCAACGCCGAGGCTCGAGCCCAGCGTGCGCGAGGCCGGTCGATCGCTCTCACCGTCCCCCAGCGCGTCCTGGCGCGGCGGATGGAGGAGAGCAAGCGGACGGTCCCCCATTTCTATCTCCAGACCTCGGCCAATGCCGAGGCGATGGTGGCGCGGCGCAAGGCCGCGACGGGGCTGCCGATCGCCTGGGACGCCTTCTTCGTGCACGCGGCCGGCAAGGCTTTGCGACAGTTCGAGCGGTTGGCCTGCCGGTTCGAGGAGGACCGGCTGGTTTCGCGGCGTATCGATGCCGTGGGGGTGGCCGTCGATCTGCAAGGCGATCTGTTCACGTTGGCAATCGACCGTCCCGCCGACAAAACGGTCGAGGAGATCTCGCGGGAGATTGCCGAGGGCGTCGAGCGGCTTCGCTCGGGCGATCCACGCGCCCGGATGGCACACCCGGCGGCGCTCACCGTGTCCAATTTAGGCGGTTCGGGAGTCGAGTCCTTCGTCGCCGTGATCAACCCCCCCGAGTCGGCGATCCTGGCTGTGGGCAAGGTCAACCCCGTCGTCACGGCGGTGCAAGGCATGATCGCGATCCAGGACCGTGTGAACCTCACCCTCTCGGTCGACCACCGTGTTGCCAGCGGGAAATACGCCGCTGAGTTTCTCGCGGCGATCGCGCGGGAACTCGAGTCGTTTTGAGCCAGGAGAGGCAAAGAACTATCCCAGGAAAAGCGATGCCCTATCCATATATCCATGCCTGGCCTGAAAGTGAGCGCCCATTCCAGCGGTTGTCGTGAGAACCGAGAAGACAGCCCCGCTGGCCGGCGGAGGGGCCCTCCCGCGGTGCGGATGGCCGACTCACTTTATGCCTCGTCCAAGGAATGCGTGGGTCCCACCCGCCCTGGAGACGATTACCTCCGCGGTTCCTTCCGGCGTCGACCCTCGATGAAGAGTCTCAACGAGTCCGCGGCTGCTCTGGAAGCATCGCCCGCCCCGCTCCGGATCGGTCCATGCGGGGCATCGGGGTCCAGGGGCGGTCCCAGCGTCCGGCGATATCCCGGTTGGGTCCGGAAAAAGTCCATCAATGCCCCGAGGGCCGTATCCATCCGCTCGCCCTCCTTGACCGCCATCTCGAGGAGGATCACGTCGGGATAATCGGGATGGGGCTGGGCATGGGAAGTCACGAGCAACATCTCCCGAGCGCCGGTCATCCATCGGCTGAGATGGCCCCAGATTCCCTGGCCGAACCGTCTCTGCACGGCTTTCAACGTGGGCCCAATTGCTCCCACCCCGCACGTGCTGATGTCGAACTGAAGCACGATCGAGCCCCACTCCGCGTCGCTGAGGATATTGACGCCGAATCGGTCGAAATCAACGGAATGTATCTCGCTCATGATGACCACTGGCCAGACAATCAAGACTCCGCCCTTCCGAGCCAGGCAAGGAAAGAAGCTTAAGGAGGCGACTTGCTACGCATCACTGAAGGCCATCATACAGAGTTAAACTCAGCCAGTGTGTACCATGTCCCCAACCGTAGGCAAAAGGGAATGATCGACACCTCTCGTGGTCGCAACGATTCCATTTGCCAGTCTCATCGCGCCGCCGCTATTCAGCTTCGTCGCCAGGTTCGTCCGCGACAGTGAATTCATCGGCCAGGATTGCGGCGATATCGCGTGCCCCGTGGAGCACGCGCAGGACCTCGATTCCGCCGTGCTGGGAAGGGCGGTAGAAGACTAGAGCGGTTTACCCATGTGTTGCGCACAGCCCCGCGAGTCGGAACCAACCAAT
>JBMFUH010000244.1:0-8388 GCA_049966735.1 Isosphaeraceae bacterium | reverse complement strand
CCAGCCTTTCTCTTCCCAATGCAGCGGCGATGGGTTGTGTTAGAAACAGTATCCGTACACTTAATGCGCGGAAGTATTAACTGACACCAAGTTCCCGTGCGTTCTCGTAATCGAAGCGTCGCCCACGATGAGGACCGATTACGATTACGAGTACGATACGGATCGATTGCGAGTGCGTAGGCATCTGGCATTTGCCATCTGCCATCCACCGTACGAACTACGTATTGTACGCACTCCGGGAGTCAGCACGTTCAATACCTACTTCGTAGGGTCCGCTGTGCGGACCAAATGCCCGGGCATCGACCCGCGCAGACAGAGCCAGGGGCTCGGTCCACACAGCGGACCCTACAAACTGTCCTTGTTGCCTGGTGAGACAATCTTGATCACGGCAACCACGTCTCCGTCCGGATGACGAATCGCGATTCGGCTGGCTTTGCGGGCGTAACTGGCGGCTTCTGAACGGGTGATGAACCGCGCGGAGGGTGGAGCGACGCTGACGGCCGTTCCTGCCTCGAAAGGGGTCGCCGTCGTCGAGGGCAGTTCGAGAGCCACGACGCCCGCTTCCGGTCCGCCCGTGATCTGCTCGGCCAGCGCGCGGAAGCCAGGCGGCAGCCGCCCCGTGTTCAGCGCCGCGGCCAGGTTGGCCGTCCACGTTTAATGAAAATGGTGAAATCTGTTGGCGCGAACGCGGGTCCAGTCGTGAATCGGCATGGCAGTTCCAGGCCAGTAACGGCCCTCACTTTCTCAGAAAGAGCCAGACGAACCCATGATACTGGTAGTGTGGCTTGTACCGGCGCTGGGTTACCTGGACCGCGATGATCTCTTCCTTGATCCGCTTCATCGCCGCGTGCAACTCGTCGGCCTTCTTCTCGCCCTGGGCGCTGGGGCTCTTGCCGGTCGCGATCGAGTGCCGCAGGTCGCGATACTCCTGGTAAGTCGCCTCCCATTTCTCCTTCAAACGGGGCAGTTCGGTGCGGGCTCGGGCTTGCTCGCGTTTTTCTTCATCGGTCAGGGTGGGCTTGCCCAGGTGGCCGCCGCCGGTGTCGCCCAGGAGGATGTCGAGCTTGCCGTCGCCGTTCCAGTCGGTCACGCAGACCTTCGCCCGCACGCCCCACTGCCCCGGCTCGCGTTCGGCGTTGTCTTTCCAGCCCAGCGCGCTGGCGGGAATGAGCGTCTCCGGCGCGGCCAAATGGGGCGACTGTGGTTCCTCCTCGTTGCGGTACCACACGACGCTGCCGTCGCCGCAACCGACGATCAGGTCGGGCTTGCCGTCTCCGTCCCAGTCGGCCACGACGGGCGCGGCATCGCCGTGTTCGATCTTGATGGGCGTCCCGTCCGCCTCGATGATTCCCAGGTGCTCATAGCGAGGCGCACGCGCGGTTCCCTCGTTGAGGACGAGATGAACCTCGCCCAGGATGTTGCCCACGATCAGGTCGTAATCGCCGTCGTCGTCCCAGTCGAAGGCGAACGCGGCGCTCGCCCGGCCGACGTCGATCGCCTTGCCGTCAGCATCCTTGAGCGGCGCACCGGCCGCGAACTTGCCCTGGCCCAGGCCGCGAAACCAGTAAATCTCGCCCGGATAAGAGCCGGAGAGGACATCAAGAATTCCGTCACGATCGAGATCCACCAACTGTGGAGTGAGGCCGATGCATCACCCCGCCGGGACCTTGCCGACGGTCCCGCCCGCCTCGAACCATTTGTAGCCCTTGAAGCGAGGGCTCGTATTGCTGCCCAGGTTGCGGTAGATCCGCAGCCGGCCGTCGTCGAACTGGCCCACGAGCAGGTCGCGCACGCCGTCACCGTCGAAGTCGCCCAGAAAAGGGGCCGAGTGGCCGACGTTCTGGACATCGATCGGCGTCCCCCCGTCCTGAACATGAACGGGCGACGCCAGGTCGTCCGCGTCCGCCCAGGCGGCGAGGATGCCGAGGAGGAAAACTGCACAGGCTGTGAGAGTCGTTCGCATCGCTCCACCCTCTCTCGCGCGGTCGAGCCGCCGGATTGCACATTGAAATCACCGGGAGCATCGGTTATGCTTCCTATTAGCATCCGCGGCGGTGCTCTCCATTTCAAGCATGATCAACGAGCCGGATAGGCGATTACTCATGGGCTTGCGCATCAGGCGGATCATTGCGGGGAGCCTCCTGCTGGCGTTGGCCCTGATGGCGGCGGGTTGCGCGGGCGGGGGGGGTTCGGGAGGCTCGGGAAGCTCGGACCCCGAACTGGCCAGCCGAGGCAGCATCGATGTCACGGCGAAACTCGTCGAGGTCCCCGAAGGAGCGATCTTCGACCGGCCGCTGTACAACTACGCGACGATTTTGAAGTACGACGTGCTGGAAGTGCACCGGGGGCGGGTGAAGGGGCAGACCATCTACGTCGCCCATTACAACCCGGCCAAGCCTCGATCCCAGGCCGCCGATCAACGGGCGCCGAACGTCGGCGGCAACCTCACGGCATTCCGCGCCGGCCAGGTTCACCGCATGGCGCTCTCGATGTTGAAGGATTTCACGGGCGGAATTCTCAACAAGTATTCCGAGGAAGACACCGACCCGATTTACTGGGCTGAGTGGACGAATCTGGTCAGCGATTGACCGGCGACGGCCGTATCTCTCTTGTGCAATCCTTAAGGCAAGTTAAACTCATCATTATGCTGTTCATCCGTGGACTGATCATTGCTTTGATGGGATTTTGTCTCCTTGCCTGCTCCGGCTGCGGGGAAGACAATGAGAGGTTCATCAAGGAGCAAGGGGCCAAGGCAAGGAACGCAATTCCCGGATCTCGCACCGCCCAGGCCCAGAATCAGCGGGAGTATTACGAGATCACCCCAGGAGTACAGGGGGCCGGGACGACCAGCGGCCCTCTACCGGACCAGGGGGCCGGTTATCCGGGCAACAGACGCTAGTGGCGAGTGGTCCTTGGTCATGAGTCATTTGCCATCCCGCGTCTGGCATCCGCCATCTGGCATCTGGCATTTGGCATCCGCCATCTGGCATCTGGCATCTGGCATTTGGCATCCGCCATCCGCCATCCGTCCTTGCTCGATAGACACCCACGGCCGCGCTCGCCAAGGACGAATCACCGAAAACCAATGACAGCGAATGGAATGACCATTGACTAATGACAGCGAGCGGAATGACCAATGACCAATGACAGCGACCGCGGCTTTACACTGATCGAACTTCTCGTGGTGATCGCCATCATTTCGCTGCTGGTTGGTCTGCTCCTGCCTGCCGTCCAATCCGCTCGGGAAGCGGCCCGACGCTCTCAATGCACGAACAACCTCAAGCAGATTGGCCTGGCGATGCTCGCCTACGTGGGGGCGACGCGCGTCTTGCCGCCGGTCTGCGTCGATCCCACCAGAAACGCCTACAACGTGAACATTCCCCAGCCGCACCAGAACTGGTCGCAGCACGCGCGTTTGCTTCCCTTCATGGAGCAGACTCCGCTCTACAACGCGATCAACTGGAACTTCGGCGCTCGCTGGAGTGATGGCGATCGGGTGTATCGCGATGAAAACCCGCCCGACAATGCCGACGGCGGCAGCGACAGCATTCCCCAGATGACGGTCCTGGTCGCGACCATCGCCTCCTTCCTCTGCCCCTCGGACAATAATCCGGGCTCCTCCGGGACGTTCCGCATGGGAGGGACGAACAGTCGGGTCGGCGCCAGCAATTACGCCTGCAACATCGGCCTCAACCGGCGGCTCACCGGCGGAGTGCCGGACGGCAACTGGCAACTCAACGGTCCCAACTACGTGGCCAGCTCGTGGGACCGTACCGTCAACCACACGACGGACCTGGCGACCTTCGAGGACGGGACCAGCAACACGGCAATCTTCAGCGAGTGGATCAAGGGACAGGCCGTGCCCACCGGTACGGCCCAGAACGGCCTGGCGGAAGTGTACAACCTGGGCGAGAATTCCAATTTCTACCGGACCGATCAGCAATTCATGCTGCTCTGCAACAGGGTGCCGATCACCAGCGCCAACCAGCAGTGGCAGTGGAAGGGGGAATGGTGGGCGTACGGGGCCACCATGATCTACTCGCACACCCAGTTGCCCAACCGGACAAGCTGTGTCTACCACGACATCAATCAAGACGGTCGCGGACCATCACCATGATCTCCGCCAGCTCCAACCATCCCGGCGGCGTGAATGTGCTGTTCATGGACGGCTCGGTTCGGTTCGTCCAGAACTCGGTGAACTACCTGGTCTGGTACGCCATCGCGACGCCGAATTATGGCGAGGTCGTCACGACGGAGTGAGCTTGGTCAATCAACCCGGAGAAGACGCGGCTCGTTCGGTTCCAGCCGGACGAATCGCTCGACTCCGAGTCGAGGGGAGGTGCGTCCTTGCCCCAGACGTTCGACTTCCTGGGCTTTACCCAAGTCACGGGGAGGCGTGTGGGTGATCAAGCGCAAGACGGCCAGGAGCCGGTTCAAGAGAGCGCTGCAGGCGCTATCGGAGTGGTGCCGCAAGAATCGACATCAGCCGATCACGGTCCAACACCAGACGCTGAAGCAGAAGCCGCAGGGCCACTTTGGGTACTTTGGAATCGTGGGCAACGACTTCAGCCCGTCGGATCGGCCGGCTTCCGCCACAGATTCAAGATCAGGAGAGCGCCCAACTGTTGCCCCTACTGTGAACGCGAGCCGATCATCTGTCCGGGATGTGGTCTGTGTGACCCGGAATGCCCCTCGTGCGGTGAGACGATGTGGTACGAAGCCCATGGCGAGACATGTGAAGAGCGGATGAGGCTCGGAAATGGCTTAAGTTGGCAGACAGAACGAAGCCAATCTTCACGGTTTCTTCACAATCTTCATGAAGGACCCGCGGCTGGGCTGGTCATGCGACTCATCAGGCGATCCTCAAACGCTACGGTCAGCTCACTGAAGCCGAACGCGCCGACGCCATCAACACGCTTTCGGTCCGGTCGGCATGGGCGTTGGCGTTGCTTGACGCGGTCGCCAGCAAGGTGGTTCCTCCTCACGACTTGAACGCCACCAGCGCAAGGCAGTTGCTTGCCCTGGGCGACGCCAAGGTGCGATCTCGCCTCGAGGCAGTCTGGGGTTCGGTCAGGCCGACGGCCCGCGAAAGAGAATCGTGGAAGTCGTCGAATGCGCGCCAGACTCTCAAACTCACTCAGTCTTCTCCGCCAAGCGCAACTCGAACAGGGCAATTTCTTCCTTATCTTTGTTTGGTCAGCTTCTTCAGAGCGTCATCCATGGGGTTTCGACCTCGCCCAAGCGGTGGTCGGGAAGAGTGCGGGGGCCCGGAACCGATTCTCGTCGAACCGCCGCGCGTGCAATGATGTCAACGGCAATCGAACTGCCGCACGAACTTCACATGGTCCTCCAAAGTCATCCACGGGCGTTCGACGGGATGGGCGCGGAACTCGTGGTCGAGAATATGAGCGACGTACATCCGAGAATGCCAGAGCGCGGGAACCTCGATGCCGCGGTGAATCAGGCCCCGATCAATGTCAATCTTGCGCAATTCATGATCACGGTTGAACTCGTCAATGGCCCTGAGCTCACCGCACCAACGGTTCGCGAAATAGAATGAAACATCATCAAAGTAAATACTGATGGCGGGCAAGTAGTGCTCGGCGGGTCCTTCGAAGCAGCGCAGGGCGGAGCAAGTTGCCGAATAAATGTCGACATCGACCGAGACGAAACCCAGCGGCGCTTCCCGTGCCAGACTGGCCACGAACCCGCAAACCGTGTCACTGATGTCACCTAGGAGGAGTTCCGCGCGTCCCTCGATCCGCTTCGTCAGCTCGTCCTTGTTCACCATCGCGAAGTCGCCAGGCGCCCAGAGTTCGGGATGGTCCTCATAGCCGCCGACCCGGGGCAGACCCGTACCGGTGTCGAAGCCCACGATGCGGAAGCGAACGCCGGCCTCTCGCTCAATGTCGGCGGCATGGTCGATCATCGCGGTCAATCCAGCCCCCGTGGCGACCCCGAATTCGCAGGCGGTAACTTGCTTCAGCCCGAGGTACCGCGCGAGGTCAGCGGCTCTCAGCATGCCATAGGCGTAGTTCGGACGTGGCAGGAGGCCGAGTTCCTCCCGCTCCCGGAATGTACCCACCCGTGCCCTGGCCTCTTTCAACAATTGGTACTTTGATCGCCCCAGGCGACGCCGGACAGTATGTAATAAAGACCTAAGCATAAAACTCCTGCCACAGAGCCTTTGATGATGAGAAAGAAGTCAGGAAAGTTGGTGTCCGCGGTACCCAAGAGCCAGCCAAGTCGCCAACCTGCCGCCGCGAGGGAACAAATCTCGAAGGTTTCAGAGTAAGCAAATCCCCACCAGCGGACAAGGGTATCAAGATGCGGTTCAGTCGTCGGCGTGCGTCCGCCGGAGCCGAGGCCCAGCATCGGCCTGGCGACCCTGGGCAAGTTTGCCTCGGACGTCATGATTGATCTATTCTGGAATGATTCTTACTTTTTTGGATGCCATGTCAGCCAGCTCCAGCGACCGCCATCGAACTACGTTCCAGGCGCCAGGGAGAAGCGCCGGATTGCCGATTCCAAAGCCCCCTCGAAAAGAGCCGTCGCGTCCTCCCAGGAGAAGCTCTGGGCCGTCTGATAAGCTGACTCGGACATCCGCATCCAGTCGGCCTCCGGCAGGTTGAGGATTTCCATAAGCCGCGCGGCAAGCCCCTTGTGATCGCCGACGTCCTCCAGGTATCCGTTCACGCCGTCTTTGATGAGATCCATCGGCCCACCGACGCGAGTGGAGACGACGGGACATCGGCAGGCCATGGCCTCGTGGGGCGGAAGGTGATATCCTTCGCTGGTGCTCGTGCAGAGCCAAACGTCGCAGCCGCTATAGATCTCGCGCAGGGAGGACTGGTCGGGGGATTGCCAATAGCTGCTTCCGCCAGGTAAGGGCATCGAGGCAACGATCTTGCCGACGCCGAAGGCGCGCACATGCAAGTCGGGGAATCGTTGCCTGGCAATCTCGATCGCGGCCAGAGCTGTCGCGTTCCCTTTGTGGGGTCTGGTTGGGGCGTAGAGCATCCCCACGGTCGGTCGAGATTGCTTGCCGCGAGGGGGGGCATGGAAAAGGCCGAGGTCGATCCCGTTCGGCACGATGATGGAATCCGGGTCGCCAAAACGCTCCCGGGCGAGATCCGCCAGCCATCGGGACACGACGATCTTTTGCATGGGGAGTTTCCACGTTGCCTCCACACGTTCTCCGGGCTGATTGACAAAGTTGGACTCGAACTGCTGGATCAAGTAAGCCTTGGCTCCCTTTTCCCCGGCCAGCCGGGCCACCCATTCCGCGGTCTCCCACCAGGTGGCCACCACCACGTCGGCGTCGGGCAAGTCGCTGTCGATAATTGGTCGGAAGCGCTCGATCACGTGGTGCTGGACTTCCAGGCTGTCGAAATGCGACGGGCCGGGACGTGCTGATTGCCAGCCATGGCCTTGAACCAGTCTCTTGACCCGCGCCCTGAAGGGAAGCATTTTCCTCGGAGTGGAGACGACCAGAACATCGTGTCCCCGCCGCCGCAGATGTTCCGCATACATCGCGATCACCCGGACACCGCCTGACAGGTTGACATCGGGAAGGACGAAATTGACGCGCAAGGCTTGGACCTCCAGGATGCCGATCGTGTTTCTGGGAGAGCGATCGGCGAACGCCCTTCCTCATCGGATCATCGTGATCCTTCGTCTTCGTCGAGACGGGAAAGAAGTCCGAGGAGAACTCAATTCACAGAACGATTACGAGTGCCTTGACGAGATCAAGGCCCAAGCATGCGACTGTCGTCACGGACCGATGGACCAGGAACCGAACAAAACGCGCGCTTTGCCTTTTCCTTCAACTTACGTGAACTGGCAGGCGGCATCAATGGTAACGGCCAGAGAACAGCAATTCCGCACGCTGGTCGAACTGGCAAGGCGGACAGTGTAGTTCAGGATAACGACCGCTCGGCCCGATGGCCGATGGCGACGGAGGGAGGGAACGCGGAGGGTTTGCGACATGGCTGGAGCGACCTCAATCCGGTAATGACCGGATTGGGAAAACTTGAAAGGCCGCTCTGTCTTGCCTCGACAGGTGAGCTAACTCTCAGCTCTCAGCCGGCTTAGGGAAGCGAGGATGACGGGGTTCGAACCCGCAACCTCCGGCGTGACAGGCCGGTGCTCTAACCAAATTGAGCTACATCCCCAGGATTGATGCCCAAGAGTTTGCGCCCTTCCCCCAATTGCCTGATTCCTCACGATGGGAATGGGGCCGTGAACCTCTTGCGATCATCCGTAGAATGGCATTCTACTCAACCGCCGCTGCGGCTTCAAGGGCGCCGATCGCTCTGCCGCGATTCAGACGATAAGAAGCACGGCCGCCGGGGCCGGGGGCTAGGGGCGGTCGGGTTCAGCGGCGCG
>JBMFUH010000243.1:0-8409 GCA_049966735.1 Isosphaeraceae bacterium | reverse complement strand
TGGGCCAGCTTCGCCCCGCGCGGATTGCCACCTACGACGACCACCGCATGGCCATGTCGTTCGCATTGGCTGGACTCAAGATCCCCGGCGTGATCATCGAGAACCCCGGCTGCGTGGCCAAGACCTATCCGGGGTTCTGGGACGATCTGGAGGCGGTGCGGTCCGCAACCTCCTCACTGGCAGGCGGCGCGTGATGCTTGGCCCACAAGAGCGCGACCTCGTCGATCAACTGTGCGGTCCGAGCCAAGGCACCCGCATCAAGGTCTGGTAGCGGGTCCTCGAACCAGGCCCCCTCGATCCAGACGACTTTCCCGTGAGCTACCCCGCTCAAAGGCTTTATTCTCGTGGGAATCTCGGAAGTCTTCGCCCACTGGTGCGGAATCCAGAGTTTGCCCGCGGCCTGCACGACCACTCCATCATCCGAGGAGTCCCGGATCAGCAGCTTTCGCCCGAGTCCCGGCGCGGCCAGGGAGATGATCAGGGTCGGCTTCGGCGGCCATTTGCCAACGATCCGTCGTAGGGCTCGATCACCGACGTGGTCGAACTCCTGGCCGCCGACCGCGACGAGGACCGTTTCGAGGCGTCCTGAGCGATTTCCTGGCCAGATGCGGGCGAGTTCGAGCAGGACCGATAGGGCGGGCGCATCGCATGAGCCCGCGCTGACTCTTGTTCGAGCTGCAAGGGAGCAGCGAAGCACGGCGACAAAAGGGAGCGAGAGCCAGGCCAGGACACACAGTCCCCACGCGCCGTTTTCCGCGGAGAACCAGCTATTGGGAAACCCCTCTCCGACCACCATGTGCCAGGCCAGGATCGCGGCGCCTGCCCCGGCTACGCTCAGGTGAAATAGCCAGCAGTCCTTGGGTCTCATCCCCAGAGGTCCGGCAATTGGTCCGAGAGCCGCCTGGATCACCAGCCGCGCGGGAGGGTCGACAGGCGCCTCACGACGAGCGATAACCAACCTTGCCTTCCGTAAAGGGGGAAGTCGCTTCAGGAGGCGATGGAAGCCTTGATCAGCCAGCACGATCCAACCGACCAGCAGCCCAAACGCGAGCACAAACCAGGGCCAATTCACCCGAAAATGCAACAGAATCATCAAGAACGTCGCCCAAGCCCAGATGAAGATATAAGAGAGCGCCGACCGGGCTGCCCACGCCGAGGCAGAGCCCGTCAACTCGCCGCTTTGAACGATCCAGCCACTGTTTTTCAGGCTCTCGGCAACAAACTCGGCCCAGGAGATTCCCCGATCGCCTTCCTGAACCGGGGACGCAGTCAGAGCCGCCGTCGTCCGCATCGCTCGTGTGGTGTCGAACTTCATCCCCGTCCCGGCTCTGCCTTCGTCTGTGCGGAACTTTGCTATCATATCCTCGGAGAGGTGATCGCGAAGCGCCCGGAGCGAACTCCAGACGCGGCACTGTTGTCCGAACACCTGTGTCCTTGACGACTTCCGGATACTAGCGATATCGTGAGGGACCGGATGATCGCCATCCCGCGATGAAAAATTCCTCTTCTTGCCGGCTGAATGAATCATGCTGCTGAAACGGACGCATACCTGTGGGGAATTGACCAAGAACCATGTCGGGCAAGCCGTTGTGCTCAACGGCTGGGTAGACGCCTGGCGCGATTTCGGCGGGCTCGTCTTCATCGACCTCCGCGACCGCTACGGAGTGACCCAGGTCGTCTTCGAGCCCGACGCCGGGCCCGAGCTGCAAGCCCGGGCGCGCGACCTGCGCAACGAGTACGTGATCGGCATCAAGGGGACTGTCGCCCCGCGCTTGCCGGGCAAGGAAAATCCCAAGCTCAAGACCGGCGGGATCGAGGTTCGCGCCGTCGAGCTGGTCCTCTACAACGCCACGCCCACACCCCCCTTCGAGATGCACGGGCCCGAACCCAATGAAGAGCTCCGCCTGAAATACCGCTTCCTCGACCTCCGTCGGCCCGACATGCAGCGCATCTTCATCGTCCGCCACCAGCTCTGCCAGCTCATGCGCAACGTGATGAGCGAGCAGGGCTTCCTGGAGGTGGAGACCCCCATCCTGGGCCGGAGCACGCCCGAGGGCGCACGCGACTTCCTCGTCCCCAGCCGGGTGACGCCAGGGCATTTTTATGCCTTGCCGCAGTCGCCGCAGCTTTACAAGCAGCTTCTGATGGTCTCGGGGTTCGACCGCTATTTTCAGATCGCCCGCTGCTTCCGCGACGAAGACCTGCGCGCCAACCGCCAGCCCGAGTTCACTCAGCTCGACGTCGAGATGTCGTTCGTGGAAGACCACGACGTCATGTCCGCGCTGGAAATTCTGGTCGCGGCGATGGCCCGGCAATTCGGCGGGACCAACGTCAACTTGCCCCTACCTCGGCTCGAATACCACGACGTGATGGAGCGGTACGGCAGCGACCGGCCCGACCTGCGCTACGGTATGGAGCTGAAGGACCTCGCCGACATCGCCGACCTTGCCGAGTTCAAGGTCTTGAAACAGGCGAAGGAGCTTGGCCAGCGGATCCGCGGCCTCTGTGCTCCCGGCGCGGCCGAGCGCTACAGCCGGAAAGACATGGACGGCCTGACCGAATTCGCCGCCGCTTTCGGTGCCAAGGGACTGGTCTGGCTCAAGGTCGAGGCGGAAGGGATGGCCAGCCCGACCGCCAAGTTTTTCCCCGCCGAAGCCCAGGCCAAGCTCCGCGAGCGGTTCGACGCCAAGGCCGGCGACCTGATCTTGATCGTCGCCGATACCCAGGCCGTCACCAGCCAGGCACTCTCGAATCTACGCGCGAGGTTGGCCGCCGAATTGAAGCTTTACGACCCGAAGTCGTTCCACTACTCGTGGGTCATTCATTTCCCGCTCCTGGCCTGGGACGCCGAGGAGGGACGCTACGTCGCCGAGCATCACCCGTTCACAATGCCCCTCTTCGAGGACCTCAAGCTGCTGGACACCGATCCCGCGAAGGTTCGGGCCCAGGCCTATGACCTGGTGATCAACGGCGAGGAAGGAGGAGGCGGCACCATCCGCTGCCACGACCCGGCAATTCAGTCCAAGATCTTCGCCCTCCTGGGCCTCACTCCGGAGGAGGCCGAGGAGAAATTCGGATTCCTCCTGAGCGCGCTCCGCAACGGCGCCCCGCCCCACGGCGGCATCGCGCTGGGGCTCGATCGGCTGGTGATGCTCTACACCGGTCTGACCAACATCCGCGACTGCATCGCCTTCCCCAAGACCGCCAAGGGGACCGACCTGATGACCGGCGCTCCGGGAACCGTCGATGCCAGGCAGCTCAAGGAGCTGCATATCCGGCAGGCATAAGAACACATGAGCAACCCGGAAGACACAGAGCTGGAGCCGGGTGGGGAGAACCGGCCGCTGCCGATCCTCGACCACCCGCTCCTTTCCCCGACCGTCTTCTCGCCGGTTGACCTGGTCGAGGCGGTGCGGAAGCAGCGCGGGATCGCGGGCGAGACAGTCCCCGAGGTTTGCGTCCTGGACTTCGACGGCGACCTGACCGACGAGCTGGTGAAATCGGGGGAGGCCGCGCCGTGCCCCGCCTGGCCTTGTTTCCACACGGCGATGTGGACGATCAAGGTCGGAGGCGCCCGCTGCGGCCTCATTCCCCGGACCATCGGCGGCCCCTACGCGGTGCTCGTTGCCGAGCAATTGGCCGCCTGCGGGGTTCGCGTGATTCTGGGCCTCGCGTCCGCCGGACGGATTGATCCGACCTTGCCTCTGCCGGCAATTGTGGTCGCCAACCGTGCAGTCCGCGACGAGGGAACGTCTTTCCATTACCTGCCTCCCAGCAATACCGTCTGGGGATGGCCCGGTCTGGTGGCAATTCTCGAGGACGAGCTGAAGCGCCTGGGTATGACACTGCGAGTGGGAACTGTCTGGACGACCGACGCCCCGTACCGCGAAACCGCCCTTCAGGTTGAGCGCTACCGCAAGGCGGGCGTCCTGGCCGTCGAGATGCAAGCGGCGTCGCTTTTTGCCTTCTCTGCCGCTCGCCAGGTTCCTGTTGGTCTCGTCGCGCACCTGACCAATGCGCCCGATTATCCCGACCAGACCTTCGACAAGGGCTCGCCGAACGACCAACGGCGGATCATCCAGGCAATTTGCAGGGGAGGCCTGCGCCTTGCGTCGGTCGTGTCGGGTACGTGAGAATGATCTCTTCGCTCCCTCCTTGCAGAGACGCTTCTCACCCGGAACCCAAGGTCAAGGACCCTCCCCATGCGACCCCCGGACAACGTCACACGTCGTGGAGTTCTCCAAGGCATTGCCACAAGCGCGATTGCCGTGCCGACGATCGTGCCCAGTACGGTCCTGGCCCGCGATGGCAAGGCCGCGCCCAGCGAGCGGATCACGGTCGGCTTCATCGGCTGCGGCAAGATGGCTAACGATTATCATCTTCCCGAGTTGCTCGGTTTTGGCGACGTCCAGGCCCTGGCCGTCTGCGAGGTCGACAAGAAGCGGCGCGAGCACGCCAAGAAGCGGGTCGAAAAGGCGTACAGCCAGAAGAGGGACTACAAGGGCTGTGCGGCCTATGTCGACTTCCGCGAGTTGCTCGGCCGGCCAGACATCGACGCGGTCTGCATCGCCACGCCCGAGCACTGGCATGCGATTCCGGCCATCGAGGCCATGAAGGCCGGCAAGGACGTCTACTGCGAGAAGCCGCTGACTCTCACACTGGCCGAGGGAAAGCGGTGCATCGACGCCCCGCGGAAGTACAAGCGAGTCTTCCAGACGGGGAGCCAGCAGCGGTCGAACGTCTTCGGCGACTTTCGCCAGGCGGCCGAGTTCATCAGGAGCGGCCGGCTGGGCACCATTCACACCATCACGGTCGGCGTGGGTGGGCCCAGCAGGTGGTGCGACCTGCCCGCCGAGGAGATGGAACCTGGACTGGACTGGGATCTCTGGCTGGGGCCCGCGCCCATGCGGCCGTACAACTCGATCCTCAGCCCGCGCGGGGTACATAATCATTTCCCCGCCTGGCGCGAATATCGCGAATACGCCGGCGGCGGACATTCAGACATGGGCGCGCATCATTATGATATCGCGCAGTGGTGCCTGGGAATGGACCAGTCGGGTCCCGTGGAGATCTACCCCGCGATGTCCCAGAACGCCCACCATGGCGTGATCTACCGCTATGCCAGCGGTGTGGTGATGGTCCACGGCGGCCCCAGCGGCTGCACGTTCACCGGCGACAAGGGGACCTTGCGCATCGACCGCAATCATCTGACGAGCGACCCCGCTTCCATCGTCAAGAAGCCGCTGGAAGCCAAGGAGGTTCATCTCGAGAAGTCTCCAGGGCACCATCGCAACTGGATCGACTGCATTCGCTCGCGCACGCGGCCCGTGGCCGATGTGGAAATCGGGGCCCGGTCGGTTGCCATCACGATCCTGGGCAACCTGGCCTACTGGAACCATCGCCCCCTGCGCTGGGATCCGGTCAAGTGGGAATTCACTGGCGACCCCGTCGCCAACCGCTGGCTCGACCGCGAGCGCAGAGATCCCTGGCAGCTCCCCACGATCTGACGAGCGCGACGCCTCAAGCATGGGCTTCCGTATTGTGTCAGGAGAGCACGCAACCAGTTTTGCCTGTGAGAAGACAAGGTCGCTCGCTCGGCTCAATCCCTGATGGCCGGCGCGATATCTTTCCGTGACTAAAAGAAACCCGAAATATTTGGTATTTCCACTGTCGCATTTGTGCCTCGTCTCCCGTATGGCAAAATGGATGGACATTTCTTTCTATCGTGGGAGGCATCACATGCCAGAAACCGTCGTTCATTTTCAAATCCGTATGCCACCAGACATGCACGAACGATTGGCTAGCTGGGCGAAGGCAGACAAGGCCTCACTCAACCAGCTCATCGTTGATATCCTGGAGAAGGCCGTGGATCGGCGGGAGGCTCAGCCGGTTGGCGCGGAGAACGGCCCCGCGCACCAGCATCGCTGAGCCGCCAGTCCGGAAACTCGGGCTTTCGTCGATCTCGACATTCTCAGTCCTCTGTTCTGGGCAACCGGCGTTCGCCCCTGGGGTTCGATCCGTGGGGCGAACGCCGCTTTGCTTTTCGAAATGGTCGGACAAGGGACTGAATGTCGCGGCGGGACAATGCACTCCTCATCTGGCGGCGCGAGATTTCCTGGCAGAAACCCCCAAAAGAGGGTAGGCTGGGAAACCATGATACACCGATTCATGTCAGGCGGGTCCACCTGGCGATTCAACCTGATCACGGACCCGGCGCGGTGGCTCGTCGCCCTTGTCAAGCGGCGTCGAACCCTCGTTCTCCTGTCTGCCTTGTGCATCTTCGTGATGGCGCCAGGGATGAGATGGCGGCTGTTCGACACCTGGGATGAGAGCGATCGCCCGGCGCTGCCAGAGGCGTCTCCAGGTCGGCCGATCGCACCTCCCGCACGGCTGGTCCATCTCGAGCCTGGCTGCCGATTCGAAGGCAGCCAACCTCCGGAGGGCTGGAGCCACCTCGTGATCAAGACCATTCCGACGCTCTCGACCGGAGACCTGGACACGGTGTCGGCACAGGCGTTCGAGACGGCGCGGCGAGTTCGCCCGGTGATCGTGGCCGACGTGCGCCAGGCGTCCCCCTCGGCCGGTTCCCCATTCCGGCTCGACCGCGTGGGCGTGGGGCTCTGTGCGCCCGGCGCCGAGCCGAACACCGAGCGGGTGGTCTCGCCAACCTCGATCGAGGGAACAAAGGGACCGTGGACTACCAAGCAGCGCTTGATCCTGGCGGCGATGGCGCGGGAGACCTCGGGCGCGAAGTTGGTCGCGGCGACGTCTACCTTCGCACTCCTGCGCACTCCGGTCACGTTCCTGATCTCCGGTGCGCATCAGAAGATCGACGTCTGCTACGCCCTGCTCGTGAACCCGCGGCAGGGCGAGCTGCGGACGCTGGTCTGGCTGGACCACGCAGCCACCGATGGTCAGAATGTCGCTCCTATCGTCGCTCGACGCTTCGCATCGCCGGTCTTCGACAGCCCGATGGACGTGCAGGCCGGCAAGATCCTGGGGAGTATTCCGATCACGTGGTCCTTCGCCATCCGGGAGCTTCCCCCAGGCGTTGACCTGACTCTGCCGCCTGAGCTCAGCACTCTGCTCACGTCGACGACGGCGGCTTCGGCCCGTGCCGCGGAGATCGAGCAGGCGTTGATTGCGTTCCTGCAAAGCCGCGAAGCCGACGCGGGCCTCGCACGCGGACCGCGTTGAATGCACTATCATCTGCAAGAGAATCGACGTCCCTCTTCCCGATGAACCATGGAATTCTTCTCCGGTCTCTTTCTGTTGGCCGCGTATCTCTGGCTCATGGTCTGGGCGCCGGTGAAGATTCTCCGCCGCGCCGGCTATTCCCGGGGAGTCACGCTGCTAGTTCTCTTCCTGGGTCCTGTTTCCCTGCTCGTCCTGGCTTTCAACGATTGGCCAATCGAGCGCGAACTTGCCTGGTTGAAACTCGAGAACGCCGGGCACGTAACGGGGCTCTTTGAGCTGGCCGAAGACCACGCGCTCGCCCTGGAAAAGCGCGGCGATTGGAAGAGCGCGGCGGAGGTCTACAAGACGATGATCCGCCGGGCGACTGACACACAGCAAGCCGATTATTACGGCAAATGCCTGCAACGCCTGGGACAGCTCGGAGGCCATTCGCTCCTGGAATGATCGTGAAATGGCGCGATCACCGCCCTGGTTGCGCACCGGCGTTGCCCGGACGATCGAGGAACTTCTGCCCTTTCAGCCAGATGGCGCAGAGCTTGGGCCATTCTTGAAAGGCCAGGTTGGGGGCGATGCCAAACCGCCTGGCCCCGTTTCCCAGGCCCAGACCGTGCGGACCTTTCTCGAACAGGTGAAACTCGACCGGCACCTTGGCCTTGCGCAGGGCCAGCACGAAGAGGATGCTATTCTCGGCGGGAACGCCCGTGTCGGCGTTCGTATGCGCCAGGAACGCGGGGGGAGTCTGGGCATTGACCTGAGTCTCGTTGGAGAGCGAGCGGACCAGGTCGTCGGAAGGTTTGTCTCCCAGCAGGTTCCGCCTCGAACCCGTATGGCCGTAGGGGGTGGCCAGCGCGATGACCGGATAGATCAGAATCATCCGGTCGGGACGCGAGCTGACACGCTCGATCGGGTCTTCGGCGTCCGGCTTGCCGGCGTCAAAGTGCGTCCCGGCGATCGAGGCCAGATGGCCACCAGCCGAAAAGCCCATGATCGCGATGCGATGCGGGTCGACTCCCCACTTCTCGCCGCTTGCCCGCACGGTCCGGATTGCCCGGGCGGCGTCTTGAAGCATGGCCGGATGATGATAGCGCGGACCCAGCCGATACTTGAGCACGAATGCGGCCACCCCCAGCGAGTTGAGCCACTGGGCAACCTGCTTGCCTTCGTGGTCAACCGCCAGCATGCCGTAGCCTCCGCCCGGGCAGACGACTACGG
>JBMFUH010000242.1:0-8422 GCA_049966735.1 Isosphaeraceae bacterium | reverse complement strand
GGTGGAGCAGTATCCTGGCCAGGAAGGGGGGGAAGCTCCTCCGCGGTCCCTTCCTGGGAAGCCGTTGTCTTGGCCTGGGAAGCCGTTGCCTCGGCCTGGGAAGCCGTTGCCTCGGCTTGGGAAGCCGTTGCCTTGGCCTGGGAAGTCGTTGCCTTGGCCTCGTTCGTGGCAGGCGGTTGTGCAGTCGCGTCGGAGGCGGCCGCACCCGCGGGCTGGGCTTCCGGAGCGGGAGTCTTCGCTGGCGAGGAATCGTTTCCAAGCGGCGGCAAGGGAATCACCTCGGACGGATCTGTCGCGGACGGCGACGGCGCGGAGCGCGCGGTCCCTTGATCGGTGAGAGGCTCGAGAGTGATGGGCGCGGAACTGGCAGCCAGCGAGCCTGAGGGGGCTGGGCTGGAAGGCGAGCTCGCGGGTTGAGCGGAGGTTGCCGGTGGCTCCGTCAACAACTCAAGGGCCTTGGGCGGGTTGGCTGTCGCTTCCGCCTGCACGGGGTTCGGGGGCTGCGCGTTCGCGGGAGCGGTCGAAGCCTGAGCGGCCTTCGCGTCAGAGGCTGCCGCTGGCTTGTCCGTCACGGCCGCCTGGGCAGGAGTGGTCGCGGGATCAGCCAGTGGCGGAGACGCGGAACTTGAGACTGGAGAAGTCCCGACCGCCCGATTCGGCGGATCGGGAGAAATTCCAGCAGATGCATCGGGAGCCACTGCTTTGGAATCAGGTCCGGGCTGGCCATCCGCTTTGCCTCCGAGCGCCGGCTGTGCCATCAAGGGTAGCTCGGCGGGCGCCTGAGCCGGCGCGCCCGCGACAGGTGGCCCCTGGGGTTGGGCAGACGGCTGAGCCTGGGCGAGGGCCGGAGCCTGGGCCGGAGTTTCGGCACGCGCAGGGGAATCCGACACCGGGTCGAGCGGGGGCAGTGGAGAAAGCAGGTCTGTCTGAGCGGCAGCGGCGGCATCGACCTTGGGAGACGGTGCCGGTGCCGGAACTGGATTGGCCGCTTGCGCCACCGGCTCGGTTCCCGTTGCGGGTTGCGGGGAGGGGGCGATCGTCCCCAGGGGCGCTCCGCCACCAGGCGCGGCGGCAGCGAGCTGAGTGGGTTCCGGGGATGTCGCGGCAACAGTCTTGGCGCCCGGATCATTCACCGCGGCTTGCACGCCCGCTTGAGGCAGGTTGGGGATCTCCGGAAGCTGGGCAGGCTGATCGCCCGCGATGGGCAACGGCTGAGGAAGGCCACCCGGTGCGGGGAGATTGTCCTCTTTGAGCGTGGAAGGGTTCGGGGAGCCAGCCGGCGGCTGTGCCGCCACCTCCGCGCCCGCGAGACGGATCGGCTGGCCGACATCATCACCTTCGCGGTTGGCGGGCACGCGGGAGGCGGAGCACACGATCGAGGAGTCTGGCCTGGCCGAGCTGGAGGCCATGCGGGTATCCGGCCTGGCGGGAGCAAACCCTCCCGGGCGTGCTGATCGGGCGCTGAGGGCGTAGGGGGCCTGGCTCCCCACCGCCTCTCGGAGACCGCGCCGAGCCTGTTCGATGGCCTGCTTGAGGGTGAGTTTTTCACGGTCGTTGAGTTGCTTCTGACGAAGCTCTGCCTCGCGGAGATACTTGAGCGCGCGTTCGTATTCCTGATATTTGATATAATCGATTCCATTACGCAGCAAGTAGCGAGCCCCTCGTGTGGCTTCCATGCCCGTGAGAGGTTCGAGATCGGGATTCACCCCGAAGGGGCCCGTACCCGGAGCAGAAAGCTCTGGCGCTGGCGCGGATTCGGTCGCCGACGCCGACGCAGCGGGACTGTCCCGTCGGGGGCTATCCGACGGCTGGAACTGCTGTGCCGAGATCGTTGAGGACGTGAGAACGGCCCCCAGGATCGTCGTGGTCAATGCCGAAGTGAAGCGACGCAAGCCACGCCTCCTTGCTTTCCCTGGACTTGCCTTGCCAGACAGGTCGAGTTCTCGGGGTTTCGTGCCAACGCTCGGGCATCGCGTCAGGTTTTGACGCGAGACCCCTCGAGATCGGACGAGCGCCCGTTGCACGGATGATAGGATGTGCTCTGACGATCAGTTGTCAGTTGCCAGTGAAGACAGAAAGAACACTGGCAACTGGCAACTGGCAACTGACTACTGGCAACTGACTACAGACAACTGACAACTTTCAGACCGACACACGACCGACTTCATTCTCGTTACTGAAGCTCGAATAGTTGGGCGCTTCCTGGGTGATGACGATGTCATGCGGATGGCTTTCGTGGACCGATGCGGCGGTCACCTGGATAAAGCGCGCCTTGGTTCGCAGCTCATCGATGGTTCGGGAACCACAATAGCCCATGCCCGCGCGAAGTCCACCGACGAGCTGGAAAACGAAATCGGCCAGAGGTCCCTTGTAGGGAACACGGCCTTCGACCCCTTCGGGGACGAGCTTCTGATCGGGGGTTCCCTTGCCCTCCGGACTCTTGGTCGCCGGTTCCTGACGGTAGCGTTCGTGAGATCCCTTGGCCATGGCGCCAATGGAGCCCATGCCGCGATAGGTCTTGAAGCTGCGGCCCCGATAGATGATCGTGTCGCCAGGGCTCTCGGCCAGCCCGGCGAAGAGCCCGCCGATCATCACGCAGTGTGCTCCGGCCGCGATTGCCTTGGTGATATCACCGGAATAGCGGATGCCACCGTCGGCGATGATGGGGACGCGTCCCGCGGCGGCCTTGGCCGACTGGTAAATCGCGGTGATTTGGGGCACACCGACCCCCGAGACGACCCGTGTCGTGCAGATCGACCCCGGACCGATGCCCACCTTGACGGCATCCGCCCCCGCGTCGATCAGGGCTCTGGTCCCGTCGCCGGTGGCCACATTCCCGGCGACCACCTGAATGTCAAAGTCGCTCTTGATCCGGCGCACGGTCTCGATCACATTCTTGCTATGACCATGTGCGGAATCGACGATGAGAACATCGACATCGGCGTCCAGGAGCGACGCCACGCGTTCGTAATCATGAACGCCGACGGCGGCTCCGACTCGCAACCGCCCCCGTGCGTCCTTGCACGCATTGGGGTAGCGATGCAGCTTGTCGATATCCTTGATCGTGATCAGTCCTTTCAGTCGGTATTCATCGTCAACCAGCAGAAGTTTCTCCACCTTATTTTTCGTCAAGATCCGATCGGCTTCCTCCAGGCTCGTGGAAGCCGGGGCCGTGACCAGGTTTTCCTTGGTCATGACCTCCTCGATACGGAGGTCGTTGGATTCCAGGAAACGAAGATCCCTGCGCGTGAGAATCCCCCGCAGGAAACCATTGACGGTGATCGGAACGCCCGAGATGTTCTGCCCGCTCATGATATTGCGGGCCTGGCCGACCGTGGCATCGGGCGGCAACGTGATCGGGTCGACGATGATCCCGTTTTCCGACCGCTTCACCTTGTCGACTTCTCGGGTCTGCTCCTCCAGGGTCATGTTTTTGTGGATGACTCCCAGCCCCCCCTCTTGCGCGAGCGCGATGGCCAGTTCGGCCTCGGTGACGGTATCCATGGGAGAGGAGAGGATGGGCAGGTTGAGCGTGACCTTCGAAGTCAGGCGGGTACGCGTGTCAACTTCGCGAGGAAGGAACTCGGAATAGCCGGGTTCAAGCAGGACGTCGTCAAATGTGATGCCTTGATAGGCGATGCGTTCGAGCATCGGAAAAGCTCCGCTTCAGGCCCCGACCAGGAGACCCAAACAGCACCACACAGCGTGACGCCTGATCTGATGACAGGCAAACCAACAGACAGGACAGGAAGAAATCGAGTCAGGCCCGCGATGCCGGTCAAGGTCGAGTAAGTTCAGTAGCCTTTCCCTCAACATTAAACCCGGCATGGGCCAGCCTGACAAGGCCAACTGGCTCACCCGGCCTCAACGCATGAACAAAGCATGCATTCTCGACGTATAATCCGATCCGGAAACGAGGGCGATCACGCTGGTCGCGGCCGTGGTCGGACATGGGAACTGCCCGATCGGCTAAACCGTCCGCTTCTCATTCCACCGTGCATGAGTGAGAGGGGACCTCGACGAAGGTTGTTTTGACCTTTCGACAACAGGAGCGTCCCGATAAGATGATGCCTCCACCGTCGCGGAGCGAAATGGAGTGTCCACGCCGTCGCCGTCGAGGAAGGATCCTGTGAGTACGGCCACCACCACCGCTGTCCCAGCCCAACGGGCCTTGCCCCCGGTTCTCAGCCGTTTGCTGAGCGGGACGTTCTGGCTGGCGCTGCGGGTTCCCCTCCAGGCCATTCTCTCCCTTTGGACGATCCGGCTGATCCTTCAGGCGATCGGCCCGGGCTTCACTGGCGCCTATCAGTTTGCCTGGGGCTTCGGCTTCTTCCAGATGCTCTTCGAGTTTGGCATCAGTTCGGCATTGCAGCGCCAGATCTCGGACTCGTGGACACGCGGCGACCGTGAGGGAGTCGACCGTGCCGTGGCTTGCGGCATCAACTTCTACGCGGCCATGGCGCTCGTCCAGGCCGCGGCCCTCCTGGGCGTGACCTACTGGGCCCTCCCTCACTCGGAGTACGGCCTGGGCTCGCTGAGCATGATCAAGAACATGCTCAAGCAGCAAATCCTGGGAGATCCGCTTCACGGAGGTTCCGCGATTCTCGTTCAGGCGCACGAGTATCACTTCATCGTCAAGCTGCTCTGGCTCCAGGTTCTGACCGCGCCTTGTTTCGGGATCTCGGTCGTGGTTTCGAGCGTGCTGCAAGCGGCGAGACGGTATGACTTCATCCCCCGGCTCGAAGTCGCCATCACGATTCTGCGATTTCTCGTCCTGGTGGTCGGCGTGAGGTCCGGGTTGAATTTCTACCTGATCGTCGTGACCCAGATCGCCGTGCAAATCTTCCTTTCCCTGGGGCCTGGGCTCTGGGTCATGATTCACGACCTGGGACACTTACCCCGGTTCCGGGGGGCACGACTGGCGGATTACAGGGCGCTCGTCCACATCAGCTTTTACATGGCCCTGATCCAGATCAGCGTCGTGCTGGGCGACAAGGTCGATACGACGATCCTCGGATTCATGCATCCCGACCCCGACCTGGCCACCGCGGTCTACGGCGTGGTGAGCAAGCCCTTTCTGCAACTTCGCCAGACGGGCTGGATGCTGGCTTACATGGTCATGCCGGCCGTGGCCAGCCTGGCCGCCGCGCGCGACATCCGCGGGCTGGAGCGCGTCAAGTACGACGGGACCCGCCTGCATCTGGGAGCCCTCTTGCCCGTCGGGCTCCTGGCCTGGATCTATGCCGGCCCATTTCTCTCATTGTGGGTCGGCACCCTTCTCAACCATCCCGCCGAGAACGATGCGCACCTGATGCAACTCTTCCTCACCGCGGCCGTTCCGCTGGTCCTCTCCGTTCCCGTGCAAATGGCCATCGGCATCAAGAAAATCGAGGTGATCGCGCTGGCAGCGCTCGCCGGCTCGCTCATCAACCTGCCAGTCAGTTGCTACCTGACGGCGCGTGTCGGCGTCGCGGGCGTGATCTGGGGCACCGTGCTGACGACCTTCTTCTCGAACCTGCTGATCCCGGGCGCTTATCTATTCCGCGTGCTGGAAATCGACCCGCGCACGTTCCTGAAGCGGACCTTGAGCGCGCCTCTCGCCGGGGCCCTGGCGCTCGTTCTGGCAAGCTGGCTCCTGCGCCATTTCATGCCGATCACCGATCTGGGCAAGGATTCGGGCAAGGAACTCTGGACGCGCGCTCTTCCCTTCTTGATCCATCTCTGCCTGGCGACCCTGGCGTATGCTGGCGGTTATCTCCTGGTCCCGTCGGGACGAGGAGACTTCAACGAGCTGCGGAACAAGCTCCTGCGCCGCTCGGGTTGAGAGTCACCTCGGCTCCTCCGGGGGAGCCACGGTCCATAGGCAGGGGCGGTCCCCGCCCTGGGATTGAAGTGGACCAGCACGAAGGATTTACGGTAGGGTCGGACATTCCTGTCCGACCGCGACGGACAAGAATGTCCGTCCTACCGCGGTATTGTAGGGGAGCCCTCGACCCGAAAACCGCTCACGACGAAAGGCCCGGGACCTCCCATCCCTTGCGATAGCGCCGGCGGACGAAGTGGTTGGCCTCGGACACGTTGGTGACCTTCAGGGCCTCGGCGTCCCACTGGAGGGTCGTCCGAGGGAACCGGGTCGCCAGGCAACCCAGGAGGACCGATTCGGTAAGTGGGCCCGAGTAAGCAAACGGAGCGGACGTCTTGCCTTCGCCGCGGCAGGCGTTCACGAACTGGAGATAGTGGTCCGCGCTGTCTGGTCTGGGAAGCTTGTAGTCCTTGAACCGCTCCTCGGGAAGGAGAATCGGGACTTCGATGTAAGGTGAATAAAGCACGCCCTCGGTGCCAATGTAGATGGAACCCTGGTCCGAGAGCTCGCGCTTGCCGATGAGCGCCTTGATCGGGCCGGGCGGCCGCTTGTCTCCATCGTACCAGTAGAGCGTGAGAGACTCGGTTGTGTGCTCGGTCTGGGGAAAGATATAACGCACCTGAGAATCCATCCCCCAGTTGTCCTTGTTGGGAGCGCCCCCTTCGGAGCGGAGCGATAAAGGCGCGGTCAGGGCGAGCGACGTGAAGACCGGGTCGAGAATGTGGCAGCCCATGTCCCCGAACGTCCCGGTGCCGAAGTCGAGCCGTTTCCGCCATTCGCCGGGATGATAGTAGCCGGCGATGAACGGACGCTCCTTCGCCACGCCCAGCCAGAAGTTCCAGTTCAACTGAGCGGGCACGGGGTCGCCGCGATTGGGCCGCGGCCTGGGATCGCCCCAGTGCTTGCCGCTCCAGCTATGAACCTCCTTCACCCTGCCGATCGCCTTCTTCCGGATCAGCTCGACGACCAACCGGTGAATCTCATGGGAGTGAATCTGAATGCCCATCTGCGTGACCAACTTCTTCTCTCTGGCCACCCGGGCCACCTGACGGGCCTCGTAGACCGTCTGCGTGAGCGGCTTCTGGGTGTAGACATTCAGCCCCCGCTCCATGGCGGACATGGTAATCGGCGCGTGCATGTGATCCGGCGTCGAGACATTCACCGAATCCAGATGCTTTTCCTTGTCGAGCAGCTCTCGCCAGTCCTGATAGACCCGGACGTCGGGGAACTGTTTCTGCACGTGGGCGGTATGGCGCAGGTCGACATCGGCCACAGCCACGAGTTTGACGTGGCGGCTCGCGGTGATCGAATGCAGGTCGGCGCCTCCCATGCCCGACGCTCCAATACTGGCGTGGTAGAGTGTCTCGCTCGGGGCGGCGCCGGCGTGGACGCGGAGCACGGCTGGAAAGGCCAGCCCTGTTGCTGCCAACTGCCTGATGGCTGCGCGACGGGTCAGGCCGGAAGTCAAGAGCGGCATTGCCTGGGTCCTCTCGTGTCAGGTATTGATCGGGACGAATTCTACCGGGTGGTGGGCAAGCTGGATGATGACTCAGCGCAGACTGAAGCGGTCATTATACGAGACGCAACCAGACCGCAGCCATGGGGCGCCGCACCGAAATTCGCCGTCGACTGCCGACGATGCTGGGCGGCGCGTCGCCCCCGAGCGGCTTATCTGCCTTGTTCATTGCGCCCTTGCATTTTACGATGACGGACGGCAGCGGCTCAGGCGGTGGGATCACCAAAGACACGTATGTCTTCGAGGTTGGAGAGACCATGAGCATCCAGCGCGGTGAATGGACCTGGAAAGCACTGGCGACGTTGGGCGTGACCCTGGCTCTCGTGGGCATGGTCATGGGTCAGGCACAACCACGGAAGAATCGAGGCCGTCTGCGCAACCAGGGAGGAGTCCCTCTGAAGAAGGTCCGGCCCAAGGCGGGCGACCCACTGGGCAATGGCGCGGGAGCTGGCGCCAAGGCGAAGAACCAGCCCCTGTTCGGACCGCCAGCGATTGGAACATTTCACTATACCTTCAGACTTCATACTTTTGATGGTTCTGCTCTGGCATCCTCATACTATCCATCCACGCTGGGATCGACGGCTCCCGTCCTGATGCTGATTCATGAAACCAATCGATCGCGCAGGGATTTCGAGGAGCACGTCGAGGAACTGAAAGGCCAGGGCCTTGCCGAGCACCTCCAGGAAGAAGGGTACGCGGTTTTCAGCATGGACCTGCGCGGGCAGGGCCAGAATCCCCGCCGCGTGCTCACGGTGAACGATCGATCGCAGATGACCGCCGATCTCCAGGCGGCCTACTTCTTCCTGCTGGATCGGCACAATCGGGGCGAGCTGAACATCGGCAAGCTCGGAGCCATCGCGCTCGGCGACGGTGCGAACCTCTGCGCCGCCTGGGCCAACCAGCCCGGCGCGGCGGCTTCCACGGAAGGCCGCGCCAGCGACCTGAACGCGCTGGTGCTCATCTCGCCCTATCCGCAAGGTTCGGGGTACGTCCTGAGCCAGTTGCTGGCGTCCCTGGCGCCGAGGGTTCCCCTGGAACTCCTG
>JBMFUH010000241.1:0-8429 GCA_049966735.1 Isosphaeraceae bacterium | reverse complement strand
TGGCGAGACAACGAGGCGGAGTTCGACGGTGGGGCGGAATACCACGGATTTCCATGATCATCCTAGTGGGGAAACGGTTTCCGATCAATCGAGGTTCTCGTCGCGAGCCGCCATGTGTGCAAAGGTGGCAAGTAGGCAGTGGGCGGTGGCTAGTGCTTGGTGGCGAGTGGCACGGCCCGGCGAGCTTTCGCGGGACAAGATTCCAATCTCGTCCCACGAAGGAGGGACCGGCCGGTCACCGAAAGCCCCGGCCGTCGGTCCGCCCACTGCCCACTCTCGCCTAGCGAGCCGCCGCGAAGGGGCTGCGAGTGGAAGGCGGGCTGGGCAGCGCGGGGGGCCGCGGTGCCGCGGCCGGAGGACTCGGCTGGAGGCGGAGCTCCCAGCCGCCGCCGAGGGCGCGATAGAGGTCGATCAGGTTGAGGGCGATGTTGCCTTGCGCCACGGCGAGCTGGTCCTGGGCCTGCAACAAGGCGTTGGCCAGGGTGAACATGCGGTTCACGTCGGCCTTGACCTCGGTGAAAAGCCGCTCCTCGATCGCCGTGGTGGAGACCGCCGCGGCGGCGCTGCGGGCAAGGGAGTCGGCCTGCTCCTGGGACCGCAGGAAACCCCGCAGCGCGGTCTGGGCTTCCCGGGCGGCCGTCAGGACCGTGTTCTGGTAGGTTGCAACCAGTTCCTGGGTCCGAGCCTCCTGGAGATGGACATTGTTCGCCAGGCGGCCGTAGTTGAGGATGTTCCACGAGAACTGGGGAATGATGAACGCCAGGCCGCCGTTGGAGGTCAGCGCCGGGCCGAGGTTGATGTTCCCTTGGCCCAGCGCGGTGCCGAGGGCGAGGCGGGGATACAGGTCGGCCTCGGCCACGCCGATCTGGGCACACTGGGCCGCGATCTTCCGCTCGGCGCCGCGGATGTCGGGACGGCGGCGGAGCAGGTCGGCCGGGATGCCCGCGGCCACCACGGCCGGGGTATTGGGCAAGGGCAAGCTGCTCGGTTTCGATCCGGGGCCCAGCTCCCGCTCCAGGTCGCGCGGCGGTACTCCCAGCAAAATGCAGAGCGTGTCGTTGGCTAGCCCGAGCGTGATCTGCAAGGCGGGAATAGTCGAGCGGGTGTGTTCCATGAGCGTCCGGAGTTGCTGCACGTCGAGGACCGTCGCCGTGCCGACCTTCTCTTGCCGCAGGGCCAGCGCCACGAGCCGTTCCTGGATCCGCAGGTTGTCGCGGGCGATCTGGATCCGCCGCTGGGCGATCCGGTACTGCGCGTAATTCGTCGCCACGTCGCCCAGCAGGGTCACGAGGGCGTCGTCGTAGTCGCCGACCGAGGCGTCCAGGCTGGCGTTGGCCGATTCCACCTGGCGACGGTACCTGCCCCAGAAGTCGAGTTCCCAGCTCAGGTTGAAAGCCGTGATGTTGATATGCTGCGGAACGCCGGCGAAGGTGCCGAAGGAATAGAGCCCCAGCACCTGCTGGGTCTGGGGAAAAATCCTGCCCACGGCAATCGCCTGCTGCGCCCGGGCCTGCAAGACCCGGGTACCGACGGCGTGGAGGCTCGGGTTCTGGTGGTAGGCCCGGCGCACCAGGTCGTCGAGGATGGGGTCCTGGAAGACCTTCCACCAGTTGCCGTCGCGCGGCGGCGAGCCCTGAGTGCGAGGGTCAGCCGCCTGGATCCAGGACTCGGCCACGGGCGCGGCTGGGGGGCAATAGTTGGGCCCGACCTTGAAACCGTTGCGAATCCACTCTTTGGGACTGGTCAGGACGCACCCGCCGGCAAACCAGGCCGCGACCACCACCAGGCCAGCCAGCACGAGCCGGCGCGGTCGTCGGCCGGGGCGAGGCGCTCGCGAAGAGTGTGCTGGCCGGTCCATGGCGTGAATTTCGTCGCGCATCCACCCATTCTTTTCGGGCAATAGGTACGTCCGGCAGATCGTGCATCATCCGCACACACGGAAATATCGGCCCGTTCCGCGCGGGAGTCTTGAGAAATCTCCCTTGCCCGGCCCGAATGAACCCGCTTCAACACGGCCCACGACCAGGTCAGGCAGATTTGTCTTGCCCATCTTCCTGCATTTGCCCGGTTTGCCTGGAGGCGGGCAGCAACAGTCGGAGGCACACGCAAATTCCCGCCGTGGGCAAGACGACGGCCAGCAGACAGTCGCCGAGGCGGCCGTCATGGCGCGGCACGTAGGTGATACCCCACACGACAACCGGGACCAGGACAGCCAGCACGAGAAGCGCCAGGACTCGCACGGTTTGCCTCCTCGGAGCATTGTAGGGTCCGCTGTGCGGACCATGATTCGTAGTGCCCCGGCCATCGGTCCGCACAGCGGACCCTACGGGTAGCCATCGACATGAAAACCGCTCAGTGCCCATGCACCTCGGCCCCTTTCTCGGTAACCGAACGCCGCATCAGGAACACCAGGGGGGCGGCGCAGAACGCGGCCACGGAGAACATCCAAAACAGGTCAAAATAAGATAATCCTTGTGCCTGCTGTTGGAGCGTCCGCTGGATCTGCTCCAGCGCCATCCGGCCGGCGGTGATCGGATCGTAACCTGCCATGTGGAGCTGAGAGGCAATCCCGTCGCGCGTTTCCAGGAACGGCGGGTCGAGCGGGGTCAGGCCCTCGACCAGTCGGCTCTGGTGGAACTGGCCGCGCTGCGCCAGCATGATGCTCACGATGGCAATTCCCAGGCTGGCCCCCTCGTTGCGGACCATGTTGAACACTCCGGTGGCGTTGCTGCCCTGTTCCCTGGGAATGTACAGATAGGCCGCGGCATTGATCGGCGCGAAGATGAAGGCCATGCCGAAAAGCTGGGCGCACCGCCGGATCACCAGGACGGTGGGTGAGACATCGAGGTTCAAAAGCGCCGCCCAGTAACTCGCCGCGGCCACGCTGAGGACGCCGAAGAAGACCAGGTAGCGCGCGTCCGCCTGTTTGCCCAGCAGAAAGCCGCTGATCGGCATGCAGACCAGCACGGCGATTCCGCCCGGCGACATGATCAACCCGGCCGTGTAGGCGTCGTAGCCGAAGAGCAGTTGGAGCATCTGGGGCAAGAGGACGTTGCTGCCGTACAGGACGGCGAAGATGATATAGATGACCACACACGAGGCGGCGAAGTTGCGATCTTTCAGCAGCCGCAGGTTGACGACCGGGTTGGGATAGCGCCACTCCCAGACGACCGCCGTGCTCAGGCTGACGATGGCCAGAACCGTCAAGACCAGGATGAACCGCGAGTTGAACCAGTCGTCCTGCTGGCCGCGGTCGTAGATGATCTCCAGAGCGCCCAAGCCCAGCGCGATCAGGCCCAGGCCGAACAGGTCGAGGTCGAGCGGCCGGCCGTGCCGGGCCTTGCGCTCCGCGTTCATGTACTCAGGGTCGCGAACGACCAGGCTGGTCAGAAACAACGAGACGCAGCCGACCGGGATGTTGATGAAGAAGATCCAGCGCCAGTTGTAGTTCTCGGTGATGTAGCCGCCGAGCGTGGGACCGAAGATCGGGGCCAGCAGGATGGCAATGCCGTAGGCCGCCATCGCCATGCCAAACTTCTCCCGGGGGAAGGTATCGAGGAGGATGCCCTGCTCGGACGGTTGCAGGCCGCCACCGCCGGCCCCCTGAAACAGCCGGCATAAGAGGAGCACGGAGAGGTTTGGCGCCAGGCCGCACAGGGCGGAGCTGATGGTGAACAGCAAGACGCAGGTCATGTAAAAACGCTTGCGGCCGATCAGTCCCGAGACCCAACCGGAAATCGGCAGGACGACGGCATTGGCCACCAGGTAGGTGGTCAGGACCCACGAGGCCTCGTCCACCGACACGCCCAGGTCGCCGGCGATGTAAGGGAGCGACACGTTGGCGATCGTGGTGTCGAGCACCTCCATGAAGGTCGCCAGCGTCACCGTGATCGCCACGATCCACGGGTGGACCGCCCGGGGAGCGCCCGGGACTTCGAGATGCGCCGCACTGCTCATGAATCGTCCCCGAGGTGGACAAGAAGAAGAGCCCGTTTAAGGCCTGGTACCTTGCGAACGTGGGGCACCCAGGCGCAAAACCTCTCCGGCATGAGGTCCCGTGGGCCGTTCCTTGTAGTACACGTACGGGACGACCGACAAGCCGACGAACAGCGGCGCCTCCCGCGGATCATAGTCAGGCAACTCGATCCGGACCGGCAGCCGCTGGGCGATCTTCACGAAGTTGCCCGTGGCGTTCTGCGCCGGCAGCAAGGCCAGGGTTTGACCGGTCCCCATGGTGAAACCACTGATGCGACCCTCGAACTCGCGCCGGCCGCCGTACATGTCCACCTCGCACCGCACCCGCTGGCCGACGCGCAAGTCGGCGAGCTGGGTTTCCTTGAAGTTGGCGTCGATCCAGATCTCCGTGAGCGAGCGCACCGCCATCAGGCTCTGGCCCACCTGGACGTTGTTGCCGGGATTGACGTTGCGGCGGGTGACCAGGCCGTCGATCTCGCTGATAATATCACAGTATCGGAGGTCGAGCTGGGCCTGATCGAGCGCGGCCTGGGCTTGCCGGAGCTCGGCCTCGGCTTGCTTGATGGCGGGCGCGCTGGGAATCAGCCGTGCCAGGATCTTGTCCAGGTTGCCCTCGGGGTCCTGCTTGTAGAACTCCTCGATGATCTGCTTCGGAGTGGCTGTCCACGAGCTTGGGAAATAACCGAACTGGGCCGCGCTCTGGAGCAACTTGCCCAGCGCCTCCTTGACCGAGGAAAAGGTCTGGGCGAGGTCGGGCGGGACCTCGCTCAACTCGTGCCCCTCGGCTGGAACCGCGGGCAGGCCCAGGCTGACCCGGAGGGCGTAAACCCCCTGAAGGGCCTCATCGACGGCCGCCTCATCGACCTTCACGGTCTGCCGGCGCTCGTCCAGGTCTTCCTTGCCGATGCCTCCCTCCCGCGCCAGTTCCTCGCCCCGTTTCAGGTTGGCCCGCGCCAGTTCCAGGTTCGCCTTCTTGCTGCCCAGCGTCGCCACTTTGGCGCGGAGATCGGCGATCTGGTGGTTCACCTCCTCGATGGCGTGCTCAAGCTGGTACCGACTGGCCCTGGCCTGCGCGACCACGCTGCGTACTTGCGCCTGGGCGGCCACCAGATCGGTCCTGGCCACCTCCAAGGCGGCTTGTTTGAGTGCGACTTGCACCTGGTACGGCTCCTTGTCGAGCTGGACCAGCAGGTCTCCCTTCTTCACCAGGTCGTTGTCATCCACCAGGACCCGGCTCACCTGGCCCAACACGCGCGGCGCGACGAAAGTCACGTGGCTGTTGACGTATGCATCATCGGTGGAAACCGTGTTCAGCATCATTTCGACCCACGGACGCAGCAGATATCCTCCCGCCGCCAGCCCCGCCACGGCCAGAACCAGCAGCATCCCTCCGCGCCGCCACCGCTTGGGCCGCCTCGCGCCCTCTTGCCTGGCCGCGTTTCCCTGGACTTTTTTCTTGGTTTGATCGGCAAAGTCCGTCTCGCCGTCTGGTTGTTCGCCGGTTGCCCTGTCTTGCGTGTCTTGCATGCCGTACCTTCTCTCGCTGCTCGCCTGGCTGGGGCGACACGCCGTCTCGAAACGGTGGGTCGTGCCACGATCTACCCTTTGACCATAGCAACTCCGCTGCTTCCTGGAGAGTATATCTGAGACTCCTCGCCGATCGCCACCAGACCGAACAGTCTCTCGCATGCTAACCCGAAGCGTCAGCGAGGGATACGGTGATTCAGCCGACGTCGCGGCTACGGACCCTCGCTCACGCTTCGTGTTCGTACGGGCACGCACCGCGCCGTAACCATCGGTCGAGGCCACACGGTCTCCCAGGGGACACCTTAGTGGTGTTCACCGAAGGCTCTCTGTTCCTTGTCCTCCTGCTGACCGCCTTCGGCCAGTCCCGCCGCGCGGCGGGGACGCCGCTCTTGACGCCGGAGAGCTCAGCGGCTCTCCCGCTCACGGTTCGCCGTTTTGGACCATGAGATCTTCTGCACGCCGCAAGAGCGCAAGATCGCCGCGGGGCATGGGCCGCATCCAGTGTTGAAGAGCCTGGCCGGCAACCGCCTTCCTCCCGGCCGTCAATCGCGCGCCTCCGCTTCAGCGGCGAGCAGGCTCTCATCCATGTGGGATGCATGGTGAGCTTTCCGCGACCCGTTGCCCTCGCCGCCGTAGTCGCCCGCGCCGTCGAAGACGTGTTCCGGGCGCATCGGTCTGGCATGGCCGTTCGTCGACTCGTCGTGATCGTGATGCGGTTGACCGTTTGGGGGCTCATCCAACTCCTCCAGCAACTCCGCGCGAGATTGGGCGCGACGGTCGATGGCCCACTGGATCACGAAATAAAAGACCGGCGTGAGGAAGATGCCGAAGAGCGTGACGCCGAGCATGCCGCTGAAGACGGCGATGCCCAGGGTCTGCCGCATCTCGGCCCCCGCGCCCACGGAGGTGATCAGCGGTACCACGCCCAGGATGAACGCCATCGAGGTCATCATGATCGGCCGCAACCGCAGCTCGCAGGCGTCGAGCGTGGCCTGCCTGCGCGGAGCGCCAAACTCGCGCCGCTTCTTGGCGAACTCGACGATCAAGATGGCGTTCTTGCAGGCCAGGCCCACCAGCACGATGAAGCCAACCTGGGTGAAGATGTTGATGTCCATGTGGGCCGCGTTCACACCGACGGTCGAGCAGAGCAGGCACATCGGCACCACCAAGATGACCGCCAGGGGCAGCGACCAGCTCTCGTACTGGGCGGCCAGCACCAGGAAGACGAGCACGACGGCCAGGGTGAAGGCGTACATGGCCGTGTTCCCCGTCTGGAGCTGGAGCAAGGCGAGTTCGGTCCAGACCGACCGCATGGACTGGGGGAGCTCCTGGCTGACCAGCTTCTCCATGGTCTCCAGCGCCTGGCCCGAGCTCACTCCCGGACCTGGGTTGAGGTTCACGGTCGCCGACGGGTAAAGGTTGTACCGAATGATCATGACGGGCCCGCTCACGTCGCGAATCCGGGCCAGCGTGCCCAGGGGGACCATGCCCCCGCCCTGGTTGCGCACCCGCAGACCAGAGAGGTCGTCGATCTGCTTGCGGAAATCGGCGTCGCCCTGCACGTTGACCTGCCAGGTGCGGCCGAACCGGTTGAAGTCGTTGACGTAGAGCGAACCCAGGTAGACCTGGAGCGTGTTGAACAGCTCGGCGATCGACACGCCCATGAGCTTGGCCTTCTCGCGGTCGATGTCCAGGTAGAGCCAGGGGGTGTTGGCGCGGAAGGAGGTGAAGAGCCCCTGGAGCTTGCCGAACCAGGGCTTGGCCGGGTCCTGGGAGTCGGCGACGATCCGGTTGGCCACGTCCTCGATTTCCTGGGCCGGCAGGTCGCCCCGCCGGTCCTCGATCACGATCTTGAATCCGCCGGCGGTGCCCAGGCCGTCCACGGGGGGAGCCTCGAAGACGTTGACCAGCCCTTCCTTGATTTCATCCTGAAGCGTGCTCTGGACCTTGGCGGCGAGCACGGGGCCGGTCAGGCCGTGCTCGGCCCTGGTGTGGAAGTCCTGGAGCATGACGTACATCGCGCCGAAGTTGGGCGCGTTGGCGTTCATGAGGATCGATTGCCCGGCGATGGCCATGGTGTGCGTGACGCCCCGCAGCTTGCCCGTCACGTCTTCCACGCGTTTCATGACGGCCTCGGTCCGCTCCAGCGACGACGAGTCGGGGAGCTGGACGTTCACCAGCAAGTAACCCTTGTCCTGCGCCGGGATGAAACCGGTGGGAGTGCGGGTGAAGCCGTAATAGGTGAAAACCAGGAGCCCGCCGTAGATCGCCAGGACCAGCAAGCTGATCCGCAAAAGGCCGCTGACGACCCGGGCGTAGAGGCTGGTGGCCGCGTCGAACGCCCGGTTGAACTGGAAGAAGGACCACCCCATGAGGGCGTTGAGGGGACGGCTGGCGATCCACCCCGCCAGCGCTCCGACCGCCAGGCCGCCGAGAATCCCCAGACGATCGAAGGTCAAGAGCTCGGGCGGCTTCTGGTGAACACTCTGCTCGGACCAGTGAGCAATGTGGGGAGCCAGCAACGTTGCTCCGGCCCAGCAGCCGATGGCCACGAACGCCAGCCTCGGCAACGCCTGGTACACGCCCTTCTGCCTCGGCCGCAGGAGCAAGGCCGAGAGGGCCGGGCTCAAGGTCAGCGAGTTGAACGCCGAGATCACCGTCGAGGTGGCGATCGTGAGGGCGAACTGGCGATAAAACTGGCCGATGATGCCGCTGATGAACGCACAGGGGAGGAACACGGCGGTGAGCACGAGCCCCACCGCGATCACCGGCGCCGAGACCTGCTCCATGGCCTTGATGGTGGCCTCGCGCGGCCTGAGCCCGGCCTCGATGTGGTGCTCCACCGCCTCCACGACCACGATCGCGTCGTCCACCACGATGCCGATCGCCAGCACCAGCCCGAAGAGCGTCAGGTTGTTGAGCGAGAA